>JAFNUQ010000167.1 GCA_017383945.1 Bacteroidales bacterium
ACCTTGACAATACTACATTTGTATTGCTCTCAACCTGCAATCTGATAGTATCATTCTTCTATTTGATGTTCCTTATGGGTGGTGGTATCAAGCTGTCAAGGAAGTTTGTCGGAGTGACTACCACAACAACAGATGTGGTTGATACAAAGGAGTATTTTGATGAAAATCCATATAAGGATTTTGCAAAGAAGAAGTCTATCATTCAGCTTCTCAAAGTCTTAGGAGCGGCAGCACTCATTACTGTAGTTTCTCTGCTCTTTGCAAAACTCTTCAAGGAAGACTACTTTATGATTGTGTTGATTCTAACACTCACCACAATCAGTATTGCTCTTTCATTCTGCAAAGAAGTAAAAAGGTGGAACAAAAGTTACGATGCCGGCATGTACCTCATCTATATCTTCTGTCTTGTGATGGCATCGATGGCTGATCTCAGCAAGCTTGACTTCAAGAGTAGCCTTTTTGTATTGCTTTTCCAGACTGTGATCATCTTCGGATCCTTCTTCCTGACTATTCTTTTTGCGAAGTTATTCAAGCTTGATGCGGATTCTGCAGTCATCACATCTGACACTCTGATAAACTCCCCTATCTGTGTTCCTATGATTGCCGCTTCAATGAAAAACAGAAATGTTATAATCACTGGAATTACCAACGGTATCGCAGGCTATGCAGTTGGCAACTATATCGGATTTATTATCTATCAGATACTTACATAAAACACGCTAAAACACATATTGTTTTTTTGAGTCAAAGTTGTTATCTTTTCATCATCAAACTTAGAAACAACTTTGATTATGAAAAGAATAATAGAATGTGTGCCTAATTTCAGTGAGGGCAGAAATCCTCAGGTCCTCAATGCCATCGTTGAAAGCATAGAAAATTCGGGTGGCGTTAAAGTTCTCAACGTTGACCCGGGCGAAGCTACAAACCGCACAGTAGTTACCTTTGTCGGCGAGCCGGAGGCTGTAGTTGAAGCTGCCTTTCAGGGCGTGAAATGTGCTTCCAAGCTCATTGATATGCGCCATCACCACGGGGCACACCCTCGTTCCGGAGCAACCGACGTGCTCCCACTTATCCCGATTTCCGGAATTACACTTCAAGAGTGCGCTGAGCTGGCAAGAAAGCTGGCCGAGCGCATTTATAATGAGCTGCAGGTTCCTTGTTATTGTTATGAGTCTGCCGCATACAAGCCTGAACGCAAGAATCTCGCTGTCTGCCGTGCCGGCGAATATGAAGCCCTCCCAGAGAAAATCGCAGATCCTGCTCGCCGTCCTGACTTCGGCCCTGAGATATTTACGGAAGCTGCAGCCCGTAGCGGAGCAACCAATGTGGGAGCTCGCGATTTCCTTATTGCAGTTAATTTCAACCTCAATACCACTTCTACCCGCCGCGCAAATGCCATCGCATTTGATGTCCGCGAGAAAGGCCGCCCTAAGCGCGAAGGTAACCCGATTGTGGGCAAGATTGTCCGTGACGAGAACGGAGAGCCTGTGATGATCCCTGGCACACTCAAAGGATGTAAGGCAATCGGCTGGTATATTGACGAATATGGCATCGCTCAGGTGTCAATGAATATCACCGATATCAATGCCACCCCACTGCACAAAGCCTTTGAAGAAGTGTGCAGAGCAGCACAAGCGCGTGGCATCAGAGTTACCGGCACAGAAATAGTCGGACTAGTGCCGAAGCGCGCGCTCATTGAAGCTGGTCGCTATTTCCTCGAGAAACAGTGCCGTTCTACTGGCATCGATGAGAGTGAGATAATGAAGATTGCCATCAAGTCTATGGGCCTTGACGACCTGAAACCGTTTGACCCTAAAGAAAAGGTTATAGAATACCTCATCGAAGACGAGAAAGAAACAGCAGCCAAAGAAAGGCTCATCCGTATGAGCTGTAAGGCTTTTGCGGTAGAGACTGCATCAGAATCCCCAGCTCCTGGTGGCGGCTCGATTTCAGCTTATATGGGTGCTTTGGGTGCTGCTCTCGGCACAATGGTAGCCAATCTCTCTTCGCACAAGGCGGGATGGGACAGCCGTTGGAAGGAATTCTCGGATTGGGCAGACCGCGGACAGGAACTCCTTGGCAGATTGCTTGCCCTTGTCGATGAAGACACTGCAGCGTTTGATAAGATAATGGCTGCTCTCGGCATGCCAAAAGGCACGGAAGAGGAGAAAGCAGCACGCAGCGAGGCATTGCAGACCGCTACTCTTTATGCGACACAGGTGCCTCTAAAGACAATGAAGGCTGCAGCCGAAGTCTTCCCTATCGTGCGTGCAATGGCCGAGGTGGGCAATCCTAATTCGGTTTCAGACGCAGGTGTCGGAGCCCTTGCTGCCCGCTCTGCCGTGCTTGGCGCTCAGCTCAATGTGCGCATCAATGCTGCCGGTCTCAAAGACCGTCAGACCGCAGAACAGCTTTGTGCTGAGGCAGATAAAATTGCTGCTGCTGCCATCGCAGAAGAGTCAGAGATCCTTCAAATCGTCAATTCAAAGATATGATTACAAGCTTTCAAGATCAGATATTAGCCGGTATACCTCAGACGCTACCTGAACCTAAGGAGTATGACCATAGCATCAATCATGCTCCTAAGCGCAAAGAGATCCTAAGCTTGGAAGAAAAGGCTCTGGCGCTGAAAAATGCGCTACGCTACTTCCCTGCCGAGCAGCATGGATTGCTTGCGGCAGAATTTGCTGATGAGCTCAACAAATATGGACGCATCTATATGTACAGGCTCCGCCCGGATTATGAGATGTATGCCCGTCCGATTGGCGAATATCCTGCAAAGTCGCAGCAGGCGGCTGCTATCATGGCGATGATTCAGAATAATCTTGATCCGCGAGTGGCACAGCACCCTCATGAACTCATCACCTATGGTGGTAATGGCGCTGTGTTCCAGAACTGGGCGCAATATCGTCTGACAATGCAATATCTTGCTACAATGACGGACGAGCAGACTCTGGTGATGTATTCTGGACATCCTCTTGGCCTCTTCCCTAGCCACAAAGATGCACCTAGAGTGATAGTCAGCAACGGAATGGTGATTCCAAACTATTCAAAGCCTGATGATTGGGAGAAATTCAATGCCCTAGGGGTCTCTCAGTATGGTCAGATGACCGCCGGTTCTTATATGTATATCGGTCCTCAAGGCATTGTACACGGAACTACAATTACTGTAATGAATGCAGCCCGCAAGCAGTTGATAAGCAGAGGGATAGATGCCAGCCAGGAGAATATGCGCGGTATGCTCTTTGTTACTGCCGGACTGGGTGGAATGTCCGGGGCACAGGGCAAGGCCGGAGTAATCTCTGGAGTCGTCAGCGTGATTGCTGAAATCAACCCGATGGCTGCCCGCAAGAGGTATGACCAAGGCTGGGTAGACGAGATTCATCAAGATCTTGATGAGCTCATCCCTCGCATCCGCAAGGCGGTAGAAGACAAAGAAGTCGTTGCACTTGCCTACCAAGGCAATATCGTAGACCTATGGGAGCGCCTTGATCAGGAGAATATAAAGGTTGACCTTGGGTCAGACCAGACTTCACTTCACAACCCTTGGGCTGGAGGCTACTACCCTGTCGGTTATAGCTACGAGGAGTCTCGCACAATGATGGCCGAAGAGCCTGAGCGATTTAAAGCTTGTGTCCAGGAGTCACTTCGCAGACACGCCGCTGCCGTGGGCAGGCTTGCAGACAAGGGAATGTATTTCTTTGACTATGGCAATGCTTTCCTTCTTGAAGCTTCTCGCGCTGGTGCTGATATTGTGCTAACCGATGGTAGATTCCGCTATCCTTCTTATGTTCAGGATATTATGGGGCCGCTGTTCTTTGACTATGGTTTCGGACCATTTAGATGGGTATGTATGTCACAAGATCCTGAAGACCTTGCAAAGAGTGACAAGATTGCAGCAGATGTGCTCAAAGAAATATACAAGACAGCTCCTGCAGATATCCAGGGACAGATGATGGACAATATCAGATGGATCCAGGAGGCAGCAAAGAACAAGCTCGTTGTGGGCTCTCAGGCGCGCATCCTCTATGCAGATTGCGAGGGACGAAGTAAGATAGCCCTTGCCTTCAATGATGCCATCCGACGTGGAGAAATCTCAGCTCCGATAGTTCTGGGAAGAGATCATCACGATGTTTCTGGCACGGACTCACCTTTCCGCGAGACTTCAAATATCTATGATGGCTCCGCATTTACTGCAGATATGGCCGTGCATAATGTGATCGGCGACGCTTTCCGTGGTGCAACCTGGGTGTCAATTCATAACGGTGGAGGTGTCGGCTGGGGCGAAGTGATAAATGGCGGATTTGGAATGGTGATTGACGGCTCTGAAGAAGCAGATCACCATATCAGCGAAATGCTTCTGTGGGATGTAAACAATGGTATCGCACGCCGCAGCTGGGCCCGCAATACCGGAGCTATGGATGCAATCAAGCGAGAGATGGAAAGAACACCTGGATTAAAGGTGACACTCCCTAATATCGCAGATGAAGAGATTATTAAAAATGCACTAAACTGATATGAAACATACAATTTCCAACCAAAGACTCACGGTTGCTAGAATCAATGAAATTCTGATTAACGGTATGCAGCTTGAGCTCAGTAATGAGTCAATTGAAGCCATTGTCAAGTGTCGTAAATATCTTGACCGCAAAATGGCTGACACCAGTCATCCGGTCTATGGAGTAACTACCGGATTTGGATCGCTTTGCAATGTTACAATCCCCGAAGAAGACCTGTCTCAGCTTCAATATAACCTCGTGATTTCGCACGCTTGCGGCACAGGAGACGAGGTCAGACCAGAGATTGTGAGGATTATGCTGCTTCTCAAGATACAGTCGCTCTCCTACGGGCACTCTGGTGTGCAACTTGTTACGGTTCAGCGCCTTATAGACATGTTTAACAATAATGTTATACCTGTTCTCTATCAGCAAGGTTCGCTTGGAGCGTCAGGAGATCTTGCTCCATTGGCACATCTCTGCCTTCCTCTTCTCAAACTCGGAGAAGTTATGTATAAAGGCCAGAGAAGACAGTCTGCAGATGTGTGGGATGAACTAGGCTGGGATGAGATCCGTCTCCAGTCCAAGGAAGGTCTGGCGCTTCTCAATGGCACTCAATTTATGGCAGCCCATGCAGTGTGGTCACTCTCTCACGCTGAGCGCATCTCAGATTGGGCAGATAGGATAGCAGCAATGTCCCTTGAGGCATTTGACGGCCGCATCGAGCCTTTCTATCCTCAGGTACATGAGCTTCGTGGTCATAAGGGCCAGATTGCAACAGCCGCGAGATTTATGGAGATGCTTAGTGGCAGTGAACTCATCGCCAGAGAGAAGACACATATCCAGGACCCATATTCATTCCGATGCATCCCTCAGGTACATGGAGCTTCAAAAGATACAATCAGGTATGTGCAGGATGTGATTGAGACAGAGATAAATAGTGCTACAGACAACCCTACAATCTTCCCTGATGATGACCTGATAATCTCAGCAGGAAACTTCCACGGTCAGCCAATTGCAATCCCTATGGATGTTCTTGCAATTGCATTGTCGGAGCTAAGCAACATCTCTGAAAGACGCATCTATCGCCTGATTTCTGGACAGCGTGGACTTCCAAACTTCCTTGTTGCCAATGGTGGCCTTAACAGCGGCTTTATGATTCCACAATATACAGCGGCATCTATCGTCAGTCAGAATAAAGGCCTTGCTATGCCTGCATCAGTGGATTCAATTCCGTCTTCACAGGATCAGGAGGACCACGTCAGCATGGGTTCAAATGCAGCCACTAAGCTCGTGAGGGTCGTTGAAAATACTGAACGTGTGCTTGCTATAGAGCTGATGAATGCTGCACAAGCGCTCGAATTCCGTAGACCTTTTAGATCATCTGATGCAGTTGAAGGACTCTTCTCTGAATATCGCAAGCATGTGCCGTTTATTGACAATGACTGTTATATGCATCCGCTCATCGAGGAATCGGTGAAATTTATACTCTCACATTAATGAAGATTCTGATTGACAATATCTCAAGCCTTCTGGGCATACTTCCCTGCGAGAAGAAACTGCTTGCAGGGACAGAGATGTCCCACGTCGAGTCTCTTGACAATGCATGGTTGCTGATTGAAGATGGCCGCATTGCGGATTTTGGTTCTGGCGATGCTCCAAATGTAGATCTGGACCGTCATATTGATGCGGAAGTAGGATTTGTAATGCCGACATTCTGCGACCCTCACACGCATATTGTCTATGCCGGTTGCCGCGATGGCGAGTTCCGCGACAAGATCCAAGGACTTAGCTATGAGGAGATTGCAGCTCGCGGAGGTGGCATCCTGAATTCGGCTGACCTGCTTCATAATACATCTGAAGATGAGCTATACAGGCAGTCAATGGAGAGGGTGCGAGAGATAATGTCAATGGGCACAGGTGCTGTCGAGATTAAGAGCGGATATGGCCTGAATACAGAAGATGAGCTGAAGATGCTGCGCGTAATCAGGCGCATCAAAGAGAGTGTGCCGATCGAGGTGCGAGCCACATTCCTTGGAGCACATGCAGTAGGTAGAGCATACCGTGGCCGCCAAAGCGAATATGTTGACCTCGTCTGCAATGAGATGCTGCCTGCAGTGGCGGCCGAAGGACTGGCAGATTTTGTAGATGTGTTCTGCGACAGCGGATTTTTCACCGTTGACGAGACAGCCCGAATCCTTGATTGCGCTGGCAAATTGGGACTTGTGCCTAAGATTCATGCCAATGAACTGGCAATCTCCGGAGGTGTGCAGGTTGGGGTTGCCCACAATGCGCTATCGGTAGATCATCTTGAAAACACTGGTGCTGAGGAGATTGCAGCTCTGAGCAATAGCCGCACAATGCCGACAATGCTTCCCGGCTGCTCGTTTTTCCTGGGGCTTCCATATGGCAATGCTCGCGGATTCATTGCCAGCGGTTTGCCATTGGCTCTTGCCTCCGATTATAATCCCGGATCAAGCCCGAGCGGCAATATGCGCTTTGTGATGGCGTTGGGATGCATAAAGATGCGTTTGACTCCTGAGCAGGCGTTTAATGCTTGCACAATCAATTCTGCCTATGCAATGGGAGTCAGCGATAGACTGGGTTCTATAACAAAAGGGAAGAAAGCCAGTCTTATCATTACTAAGAAGCTCCCTTCCCTCGCCTATATTCCTTATAGCCACCAGACTCCTTTTATTAAGGAGATAATCCGGTAGTCAGTTTAGTCTAGGGCAAAATGACTTGTGACTATGATCGATCCATCTTCTCCGCTGATTGTAGGGATCCAAGAAGACATTGCCTGACCATCAGGGCCATAACATACGACGCCTATAGTTGGAATAATCTCCGGTGGCAGGTAACTGAAACAAAGAGGAATGCCTGGCTTGCCGGTGAAAATCTCTGAAGAATAGTCTATAACTGTTTCAAAATCGTCAGTTATAGCTACTTTGTGCAATGCGATCGTACAATCTTCACGGTATGGTCTGACTATAAATGCCAACTCATGCTCTTCCCATTTACCATAGATGGTTGGTGCAGGATATTCCCATTCTGAAAGAAATGCTATTGCCTGCGGCAGGGATTTCTTGACGCTCACGATTGCGTGGAGTTCTTCTTCCTGCTCTTCAATTTCAAGGTCATCAAATACTGTGAGTGATTGGAAGAATGCCTCTCTCTCGCTATCTACCACTTTCAGCTCGTTTTTGATCAGGTCTGCATTTACCCTGCTGATAACTGTCTGCTTGGGCAGATCGTTGATAAATCCTTGTAGTGTTTTGAGCTCGTCTTTTGTGAATATTGACAGGAAAGCGGCGCTCATCATATAGTCTGTAACTATATCCTTGGCTTCTATCTCTGTCAATGCAAAATGTGTAGAGCCTTGACAATTCTTGAGATTATCTACTGTTAAATTCATAACCCAGACAATCTCATCTTGACGATTCCTGACAGATAGGAAATACATCCCATCCTCCCGGGTGTATTTCACTGTCCATCCAAACTGAGCGCGGAAAGGCGCTTCGTCGTGGAGATAAGTGTGCTCAAGGGTGTATGTGCCCTCCATATTAGGCACTCTCTTGAGTGTAAATTCATATTGTTTTTCCTCATTTTCCAGAGCGTCAAACCACACGGTGCCATCAGGATAAACGTGAGCAGTATATAGGACATTGCCATCCCACCATTTGGTGTTGTCCATAATTGTCTGGGCATCGGCAAATATTGCCGCAAATGCCAATATGACTATTGCTGTAATTCTTTTCATGACGATCATAATTAATATGGCTGAACTGTTACTACAGGGCCGATCTTACGCGGCTTAAGTGGATAATTGTTGAAGAGAAGCACAGTGTCGTCATCTATCTTCAAATGAGGCGCATTACCAAATCCATCCGAAAACGGTTGATAGATCTCACAATTTATCATCTTTATCTCCGCTTCAGCGATAAAAAGCACACCTTGATTTTGAGCAAATCGACATTCTTCAAAGACTACTCCCTTGGTAGCTGCGTCTGCTTCAATCATTGTATACTCTTTATTCCTGAAGAAATCACAGCTATTAAAAACGACGTCCTGTACATTCATAAGCTGCATAATGCCATATGAGCAATCGCGGATAAACGACCTGTTCATTCTGATAAATTCGGAGTTTTCAGCGACGATGCCATAGGCGCCACAGCCATAAAGGTCGGAGTCTTCTATCGTGACACTCTGGCAATTATACAGTCCGACAACGCCACCCATACAATATCCGGGAACATTGTGTCCAAGTGTCACATTTTCAAGTTTGATATCTGTACAGTTGACGAAATTCAGGACATAGGCATAAGCCGCATTGACGATTATTCTTGAATTCTTGGTGCCCTTGATGGTCAGTCCATCGACTCCTGCAATCGTGAGCTGTCCACCGTCATATACAGGTTCACTGATAATAGTAGGTTTCTTGACATTCTTTGCAAATTCCTCGTCAACCACGACCCAGGACCTTCCGTCAATAGAAAAATAACTCTCGTCATTCAAGACATCACTAAGGTTAATCACTGCACCCTCACCGATTACGACTTCTTTTTTACCTGAAATAATAGCGCTGATAAACTCCACAGCGTCATAGACGGTTACAGGTGCGTCGGCCTGTATTTCTTTTAATACTTCGATATTATTGATATTATATCTTGTATAATCAGGAACTTCAAGCTCTGCACCGATGATTGACGAATTGATTTTCTCAATGTAATTGAGTGAACTTTTTGTGGTAAGTAGCTCCTGAAGATATCGAAGCTCTGTTTTTGAGACTTTTGCCAGGTAGTCGGTGTTCATTATCATACCGGATGCGGCACGCTCAATGGACTGGTCTTTCCACCACAGTTGAGATGCAAGACAATCATTTTTGCTCTTTGTGGTCTTTTCGAGAACCCAGGAGATCTGACCGTATTGGTCATAGACAGCTAGAACAGTAGCCCCTCCGGCTGAGATAAAGTTTGCCTTATTGTCATACTCTGCTCTGATAGGGACGAAGCCGGAATTCTGAGTGTCCTCAGCATAGATATAATTCCCTAAACCAAGATTGATGTAAAAAGAGAATCTGTTTTCTCCATCAGCTGACACTCCTTGGAAACGGATATTACCGTCTGGAGTAGAAACTGAGGTGTAGTATGAGTGGCCATCAAACCAATTGCCATCATATTGGCCTCCTTGTGCAAAACAATTAATAACTGATGCACAAATAAATAATAGACAGAAGAATAGATTTTTCATAACTGAAAACTTTATATACAATAATCGTCAAATAGTTTCTAAAAAGCAAGTAACTTATCTTATATTTGCACCTCAATTTATATGACAGATGGGTATCATTCCGGATAAATATATTTCAGAGTTATTTAGTGCAGTAAAAAGCAGATGGGAAGGCACTGAAGGGAAGCCTATGAACGGCTGGATAGCGTTGAGCCCTCTCTTTGTATTCCTGGGAGTCTATCTTGTGACATCCCTGGTCGCCAAGGATTTCTATAAGATTCCTATTTCTGCAGCTTTCCTGATTGCAGCAATATATGCAGTGCTGATCTGTCGCGGACGCAGCCTGGAGCAGCGTATTGCTGTCTTCTCAAAGGGTGCAGGAAACAAGAACGTGCTGCTGATGATATGGATATTTGTGCTTGCTGGTGCATTTGCCTCAACGGCAAAAGCGATAGGCGCAATTGAAGCAAGCGTAAATCTCGCATTGCAGCTCCTCCCCAGCAACTTCCTCTATGCAGGACTTTTTCTAGCCGCCTGCTTCATATCAATGTCTATAGGCACGAGTGTCGGAACGATTGTGGCTCTTGTTCCTGTTGCTGCCGGCATTTCAACTGAGCTGGCCGATGCCGGGATGAGTGGTGCATTGTTCAGCACTCCTTTTATCAGCGCAATTATTGTAGGAGGTGCGTTCTTTGGGGATAATCTTTCTTTTATCTCTGATACTACTATTGCTGCCACCCGCACACAAGGATGCTCGATGCGTGACAAGTTTAAAGCAAATATCTCCATCGTAGGTCCTGTAGCCATAGTTGTTACGGGCGTTTATCTGCTTGTTGGGTCTTCTATAAATTACACCCCTGCCGCAGAGAGCGTAAATCTGATACTTTTGGTTCCGTATCTACTGGTGATTGTGCTCTCGCTTTGCGGAATGAATGTGACAGCTGTGCTGACTATTGGGTTGATAATCAACGCAATGATCGGTCTGATTGGAGGAAGTCTAAGTTGGACTTCTTATCTTGAATCCATCGGCTCTGGAATCAGCGGGATGGGAGATCTCATCATCGTGACAATGCTTGCAGGCGGAATACTTGAGCTCATAAAGGTCAATGGCGGTCTAGATTTTATCATATCCGGCATGACTCGTCGCATCAACGGCAAGCGTGGCGCTGAATTCAGCATTGCGGGGCTGGTTTCTCTTGCAAATATCTGTACAGCCAACAACACAATTGCAATCATCAGTGTCGGAAATATAGCTAAGGATATTACAGAAAAGTTTGGTCTTGACCCTCGCAAAACTGCAAGTATTCTTGACACATTTTCTTGCATTATCCAGGGCTTGATACCATATGGCGCCCAGATGCTCATGGCTGCAGGTCTTGCCGGTATCCCTGCACTGTCTATAACAGGATATCTGTACTACCCTTTTATTATGGGAGTATTTGCAGTTCTGGCAATCCTTCTAAGATTTCCTAGAGGCAGGTAGAAACTAAGTAAATATACTTATATCCTTTATTTATTGGGATTAATTGACTAAATATGTAGTTGTTTTATATATGCAATTCAATTCAATTAATCTCAATAATCTAATACCTGCTATTATGAGGAAAAAGTATCTTTTACTAGCATTTAGTGCCATTATGCTTTTGATGGCATCGTGTGACAAACCGGCCCCTGCTCCAATTAAGGTCGCAGGCGTTTCTTTAAATCAAACATCCGTCAAACTTGTGGAAGGCGACCAGGTTACATTGATCGCTACTGTAACTCCGTCAGACGCGGCAAACAAAAACGTTTCGTGGACATCAAGCGACAATTCTATTGCAACAGTCGACAATGGAAAGGTAACTGCTGTCAAGGTCGGTACTGCTACAATTACAGTCATAACTGAAGATGGCAACAAGACTGCCAGCTGTACTGTTACAGTGACTGCAAGGACTTATCCTGTCGAGAGCGTGACGCTAGATAAGGATGCTGTAGAACTGACTGAAGGCGCTGATATTACGTTGACTGCTACTGTCAATCCGTCCAATGCTACTAATAAGAATATATCATGGACTTCAAGCGACAATGCTATCGCTACTGTAGAAAACGGAAAGGTAACTGCTGTTAAAGCCGGAACTGCTACAATTACTGTCAAGACAGAAGATGGCAACAAGACTGCTACCTGCGCTGTTACAGTCAACAAAAAGAAAGTTGATACAGTTGAAGATGATGGTAGCCTCAATTATGGTCCTGGAGGCGGCGCTGGCGACAATATAGACGAGAATAAGGACATTTATGATGGAGGATCATTCTAATATGAAAACAAACATGAAGACATCTGTACTTATCAGTATGATCGCTGTTGCATCAACAGTTATCTGCAGCTGCCAGAAAGACAACTTCACATCCCCAGACAGCATAAAAGAAACACATACAGTTACCTTGAATGCGTTTGATCCGGAAACTAAAACAAGTATTCAGGCTGTTTCGGGAGGTTATGCAAGCTCTTGGACACCAGAGGATTATATCGTATTGTATGAGAACAATGGAGAAAAGATTTCAGACTACCAGTCTAAGCCTCTGACCGAGTCAGACATTATCGACGGAAAGGCGTCATTTACTGTGGAGCTCAAGACTGATACTGAGCCAAAAAGCAGTTATGAATATGTTGCTGCTTATGGATCATATATCGGTGCATATATGAACTCATGGGAAAATTCTGCTGACGAGCAATATCAAAACTGGGCTAATCAATTTAAGTATAGTGGTGACTATATCGAGCCGCATATGATGATTGAGATGTTTTTCAACGATTTCCAAACCCCTACTGCAACATCTTTTGATCCGCAGAGCGATGTGATGATTTCAAAACCTATCAAAGCCTCAGAACAGCTCAAGGAGGCCGTTTCGCTTAGATTTGCAAGACTTGGAACAATAGTAAAGATAACATTGACTAATCTGGATGAATTTAAAGGAAAGCCGATCAATCAAGCTATCTTTTCTGTCGGAGAAAGCTTTACAAAAAACAGAAATATCATATATGACACCATTCTGGATGAATATGCTCATATGGAAATGTTTTCAAGCGAGGATATGCCAGAACAAAATGGTGCATTTATAATTTGTCCACAGGAAACAGTTATCAAGGAAGATGGCACTGCTGATCTCTGGATAAGGACATATTCTGGCCAACTCACGGATGAATTCAGCATTGAGCTATATCTTGCAATTGAGGAGGAAAAAGAAATTATACTCAGAAGGAAAGTCGACCTTGAAGCTGAACAAAAGAAAATAGAATTCAAAGAAGGTGGAATGACTGTCTTTTCTGTAGGTGCGTGGTGCGTTGCTGACGTAGAGGGCGTATACTGCGAACCTAAAGTAAATGAGGCGAAGAATGGCTTTACAGCTACATGGAAAGCAGTTGATAACGCAACTGGATATGACTGCTACCTGACTGGATATGCAGGAGAATTTGACGAGAACGGAAATCCAGAGATTTCATATGACAAAACTGCGCTTACTCCTGTTGACAATGGTGACGGTACCTGGAAGGTAGAGGTGGAAAATGGACTTGAGCCGATGAATTATGTATTGCACATCAAGCCAATTCCTGCAGAGGGACATTGCCTGATTGATGATAGTTATATGACATTTGAGTTCAAAGTTGGTCTGCCTGAAGTATGGTGGTTCTATCACGATAGCTTTGGAAACCCTTCATCGTGTGATCCTATTGAAGGAACAGATGACTATATTATTGATTTCAGTCCTGGAAAGGTGAGATATCACAAGAATCTAAGCAGATACTATGACGAGGCCTGGCAGGCGCTCAAAGCATCTGGTCCTTGGTACTTCTATTCGACAGAACCTCTCGGAAAGATGCATTCGATTGAGCTCTATTCAAAGAACGACAGCCATCTCAATTTGAAGGTATATGCCTCTAATAGTCCTAACGAGCACACAAAGGAACTTGAAGGCGTC
>JAFNUQ010000168.1 GCA_017383945.1 Bacteroidales bacterium
CATCGACAAAATCATCAGCTGTCACCTCAACACCGAAGCCAGGAGTAAATGTATTGTATACATCCACGCTTGTGCCAAGTCTGGTGACATCTCTCATACCTTCATAAGAAAGTGCGATATTGTTTCTCAGGATGTGGTTGAAACCGTCACAGTCTGTAGCTCTGTCCGCACCAGGAAGAATCTGCTGGCTGAGCAGACAGTAGTTAGGATTGTTGCGGTAGGCTGTATTGTTATAGAACTGATGTCCAGCGATAGTGTGGTGGTTGGCATAGAAGCCGTTGATCTTATTGCGGTAGGCAAGGCAATGATGCACAATATTGCCAGGGATGAACTCTGGAAGGTGACTCTTGGTAGGAGAAGCTCCATAACCACCCATCTTGAAGCCTGTACCATCGCCGGCAGACTCAAACTTGCCTGGCTTGAAGCCGTTGTAGAAAGCCCAGCAGTTCTCTACAATCACAGTCTCAGCATTGTTGATGATATCATAGCCATCATCACTGTTCCACCAAGCACGACAACCTCTGATCACATTGTGGATTGAACCAGCGTCACCGTGGAAGCCAAATCCGTCAGTATTGCCACCTCTTCCACCTCCACTCACATCGTCGTGGTTGCGGTAGGCGTCGCAATTGAGCACAAGATTGTATGAGCCTGTAGTCAGGAAGAAGCCGATAGCCATACCATCATGCATAGAAAGCTGCTCGTAGATATTATGACTGCCTTCGTTACGGAAGCACTCCGACTGAGACGCATGCTTGACATCAGTAACTTGTGTGCCAATAATCTCCAGGCCCTTGAAATGAATCCAGGATGCTCTCACGTGGAAAACGAGAATCTTTGCAGCAGTCTTCACCGCTCCAAACGGCGGTTTGATGTCCTGCATATCAATGATCGGCCTCTCGCCCGGGTAGGCAAAGTAGTGGATTGGTTTACCTTCCTCGCCACTCTTTGATACGTCATTCATAATGAGCCATCCTGTGCGTGAAGTATATCTCTTCATAATCTCAGTCTCGCTGTAACGCGCATACTGATCTTCTCTCATACGGTAGACACCACCTCTGAAATAAACTGTATCTCCCGGCTGGACAAACTCCTGAGCCTTATTGAATGTAGCAAAAGGAGACTCGATTGTACCTTTGTTGGTATCCTTGCCATCAGGGGCAATATAGTAGGTTTTAGGTGCAGCTGTTGCAGCAAGCTGAAGGAACAGACCTGCTGCAACAGTTGCGAGAAGCGTAATATTTCTCATATTTCTTAGCGGTTTATTATTCTGCTATCTCGTATCCAAAATAGTTACCCTTGCGGTAATGAGGGATACCTGACTCCATCCATACAGGAACAGGCTCACCCTTGAGGTAATGATCAAAGAACTGAGAGAGTCTGATAGACAAGTCCTTACGATTGCGACGCTCCATCAGGTTGTGCGCCTCGTTATTGTACTGAAGCAGCCAAGCCGGCTTGCCCAAGCGGCGAAGCGACATAAAGAACTCGATGCCCTGATACCATGGCACTGCACCATCGTTGTCGTTGTGCATAATGAGCACCGGAGTCTGCACGTTAGGAGCAAAGAACACTGGCGAATTCTCAATGTAGAGGTCAAGGCCACCGTCCTCCCAGAGGGTCTTGCCGATGCGGCTCTGACCATACTCATACTGAGGAATTCGGCTGCTGCCCGACTCCCAACGGATGCCACCGTAGGCACTGGTCATATTGCCCACCGGAGCACCTGCGCCCGCTGCCGCAAACATATTTGTGCGGGTCACGAGATAGGCTGTCTGGTAGCCGCCCCAGCTCTGGCCCTGGATAGCCATCTTGCTCTTGTCGATGAAGCTGAACTGGCTGCACATAGCTTCTGCGCCTGCGCAAATGCAGTTATATGCGCTCTCGCCTGGATGACCGTCCTTGTAAACGATATCCGGAACAAATACGACATAACCGCGACTCACAAAGAATGGAATATTAACGGTAGAAGCACTTGGAGCCGGAGATCTGTAGTTATAGAGAGTCTCAGCATTTTTCTCATAGAAGTAAATCATCATCGGATACTTCTTGGCAGGATCAAGGTTTTCTGGAGTGAAGAAAAGACCCTTGAGCGGAGTGCCATCGTAGGCATCCCAATGCACGAGCTGCACATCTCCCCAGATATAATCAGCCTGCTGAGGATTGATGTCCGAGAGTTTGGTTTCTGTCTTCCAATCATCCTTAGTCACGTGAACATCCATTGGATTCTGGAAGTTACCCTTTACATATACAATAGTCTCACTATCAGCAGCTTTTACCTGACCAGAATAGCTATATTCAGCAAGGAAGCCCTGAGGGGCAGAGGCCTTTGCAATGTCGATAGTAGCCATACCGTTCTTTGATGTCTTCTCATCAAACGCTGTGAGATATATCTTACCCTTCTTAGGGAAAGTCTTGATGTTCTGATAGAGGAAAGGATTGGTTTCTCTCACAAGCTCTACAGGAGCATACTGCACCTGATTCTTGCGACCTTCACCTGCTGTGAGGTTGATTGCCTTCTTGCCATCAAGAGAGAACTTCCATACATCATATTTGTCTGCGATGAGGACATAGTCGTTCTCGCCTACCCAGCGTGGTGTGCTGACAGGAGTCTTGTCCATAGGATGATCATCATCTTCATCCCAGAAGGCAACACCAGTCTGACCTGTGATATTTACAAATTCCTTATCTTCAATGTTAAATGAGTACCAGTTTCCATCCTCAGTATTGAACCACATAAAATAATGGCCATAAGGCGAAGCCGAGAAGCGGCCGGTCACAGCCTCTGCAAGCGGAGTGCGAGAGCCGTCTGCCATGCTCACAAGCGAAACATCGGTTCTTCCGCCTTGCGCCCACATATCCTCAAGCCAATATTCTTCAGTATCCATTGACACTGCATAGTCAAGAGTTGCACCTGCAGGATAAGAGATGCGGTCGTGGCTATTTGCAGAAAGGGTGACGATTGTGCCAGGCTGATCAAGATTGATGACCGCACTGAGGCTTGCGCTTCTTGCGCGCACCTTGTCCATTGGCGGCACTGTCTCCTTATTCCAAACCCAGATATCAAGCTGCGCTGCCTCAAAATCCACAACGGTGGTATCTTTTACCACTTCGCGCTCCTGAAGAGTGAGAAGGATGCGCTTTGCGTCGTTGGAGAATGACGGACGTGAATTTGCTGCCACAACAAATCCTTCCTGGATGCCGCTATAGTTCTGCGGGATGATTTCGCTTGTGCGAATCTCTGTCACGGCTGGAGCTTTGCGGGTCGCCTTTTTGAGCACTACCTCTTCTGTGAGGAAGATCGAGTGGCTAGGTGTGCCGTGGGTCTTCTTCTCTTCGTCAGTTGCCATGAAAAGAACCTTGTCGCCCTTCTCATTGAAACTCACAGCGGTATATGACTTCTTGCCTTCCGAAAGCACCTTACCTTCGAGTGATGGCATATCATAAAGAACTACCGAGCTCTTTGAAAGAGAGTCTTTCTTATCCTCCTTGGTAGTAACGACGATACGATCTCCGGCCTTTGAAACTTCAACTGTTGCAATATCCTTGAGAGTATCGATCGCACCACTCATGGTGTTAATAATGAGAAGGTTAGTCTTACCTTTCTTGTCCTTGGCTGTATCTTCCTGAGTAGCATAGATATATGGTGCGCTGTCAAATCCTTTGTAACTTGATTTGGCTACGCCCACCTTGGTCATCTCAAGAGTTGCGAGATTGATATAGGCAAGGGTATCCTTCGGCATCTGGTCTGCCTTCTTCTTGTCAATCTTTGCCTGTCTTGTCTGTGCAAAAGGAGCCTTTATGGTGCACACTGCATAGCTCGCATCCTCCGGCATAGAGAAAGCTGTTCCGCGAGGAATCACAAGCTCGCTGCCGCTCTCAAGATTGCGCACAATCAACTCGCCGTCTCCCTCTTGAGGGTTCACTGAGTATGCGAGGATCTTGCCATCATTAGAAAGGCTCAAACTCTGGACAGACTGCCAAGAGTCATAGGCGTCGTGGTCAAGTGGTTTTTTCTGAGCTGAGAGTTCAGCTACGACAAAGCACATCGATGCGAGAAGCATCAATTTCAAACTAACGGTTCTCATATTCTTTAGAATTTACTGACTAAACCTCGATTGATGCCTCAAACTCTTTGAGGAATCTCATATCGTTTTCAAAGTAATGGCGCAGGTCGTTGACTCTCCACTTGAGCATAGCGATGCGCTCAAGACCCATACCAAAGGCAAAGCCGCTATACTTGCTAGAATCAATACCGCTTGCCTCGAGGACATTAGGGTCTACCATACCGCAGCCCATGATCTCGAGCCAGCCTGTGCCTTTACAGATGTTACATCCCTTGCCGTGACAGATATTACAGCTCACGTCCACCTCAGCTGAAGGCTCGGTAAATGGGAAATATGATGGTCTGAGACGGATTTCAGTCTGAGGGCCAAACATCTCACGAGCAAAAAGCAGGATTGACTGCTTGAGGTCTGCAAAGGTAACACCTTCGTCAACATAGAGTCCTTCAATCTGGTGGAAGATGCAGTGTGCGCGAGCGCTGATCGCCTCGTTGCGGAACACACGGCCAGGACAAACCACACGGATAGGAACGTTTTCCTTCTCCATAGTGCGCACCTGCACGCTTGAAGTGTGAGTGCGGAGAAGAAGTGGATTTGGATGACCTGAAGATACAAAGAATGTGTCCTGCATATCACGTGCAGGGTGGTTTGGAGGGAAGTTGAGCGCCTCGAATACGTGATAATCGTCCTCAATCTCCGGACCCTCTGCCACGTCGTAGCCAAACTTGCGGAAGATCTGCACAATCTCCTGTCTCACGATAGAAACCGGATGTCTTGATCCGAGATCCATATCATCGCCAGGCATACTGAGATCAACTTTAGGAGCCGAAGCATCCTGCACCTGCCCCACAGTTTCCTTGAGCTCATCAATCTTGGCCTGAGCTGCCTGCTTGAGGGTATTGATAGGGCGGCCAAACTCTTTCTTGCCATCCTTATCCAACTCTCTGAACTCCTCAAACAATGCTGTAACGATACCTTTCTTGCCGAGGAAACGTACTCTTGCTTCTTCTACTTCCTTCTGATTTGAGCACTGGAGAGCATCAAGCTCCGCCTGTACTTTCTCTATATCTTGAATAGTCATATCTTATTTGCGTTTAGCTTCTCTCTTATCTCTGTTTTTCTTTTCTCTGGCAGCGCCGCTCTTCTCATACTTGGCCCACTGGTTCTTGTCAAAGACTTTCATAAAGGCCTGATACATCTTCTCCATCCATTTATCCTGGACACGGATATATGCCTCAGAATTGCTCACCTTGGCTGTAGACAACGCAGCAAGTTCAACTCGCATCTGCTCATAATCGTGAGTCATGATAGAGTCTACATAGAAAATCTGCCAGTCCTGAAGATCCAGAAGCTGGGTATAATCCTCAATCTGAGCATCAATAGCTTCGCGCATCCTTTTCTGCTCCTCGATATCATTTTGTGGAGGAGTTTGAGCAAAGGCAAATATTGAAAGCAGCAATAAAGCGCTAATACCAAAAAATTTCATAGATTTGTACTTATCAAATCGCAAATTTAATAAATATCAAATAAAATGAGAAAATTAATGCCTTTACTTGTGCTCTTGGGCTTACTTATGGCCGAGAGCCGCATTTATGCTTGTACCAATGTGATTGTTACCCCTGGCGCAAGCAAAGACGGATCAAGCCTTGTTTCCTATGCCGCAGACTCTCACTGGCTCTACGGCGAGCTTTATTTCCACAAAGGAGGAAAGCACAAGAAGGGCAGCATGATCGACATCCGCGAATGGGACAGCAACCGCCCGCTCGGACAGATCGCTCAGGTGCCATATACCTACAAGACCGTGGGCAATATGAACCAGCACCAGCTCATCATCGCCGAGACAACTTGGGGCGGAAGACCTGGCCTCTCTGACGAAAACGGAATCATGGATTATGGCTCTCTCATCTACATAACCCTTCAGAGAGCAAAGACTGCTCGCGAGGCTATTGAGACCATCGTGGCACTTGCCAATGAATATGGCTACCCATCAAGCGGAGAGTCGTTTTCTATCGCCGACACCAAGGAAGCTTGGGTAATGGACCTCGTGGGCAAGGGCACCGGCAACAAAGGCATCGTGTGGGTTGCCCGCCGCATTCCTGACGGATACATCTGCGCTCACGCCAACCAGGCCCGCATCACTACTTTCCCTCAGAATGATCCTGAGAACTGCCTCTTCTCAGAAGACGTGATTTCGTTTGCACGCGAGAAGGGTTGGTATGAGGGCGAAGACAAGGACTTCAACTTCCGCGACGCCTACAATCCGCTCGACTTCAGCGGCGCAAGAGGTTGTGACGCACGCGCTTGGAGCGCATTTAACATCCTCTGCGACGGCCAATTCACTTACCTCGACGCTGAGGGTAACGAAGTAACTACTGCTGCTGACTCATACCTCAACTACGTGATGGGTTATGACCTCAACGGCGAAATGCCTCTCTTTGTGAAGCCTTCACGCAAGATCTCCATGAAGGATGTTGCTGACGTGATGCGCGACCACTTCGAGGGCACGCCAATGGATATGACAACTGACATCGGCGCAGGCGGCAATGCAGTGCCTTATCGCTGGAGACCTATGACCTTCACTTGGGAAGGCAAGACCTACACCAACGAGCGTGCAATCGCAACTCAGCAGACCGGTTTCTGGTTTGTAGCACAGTCCCGCGGCTATCTTCCTGACGAGGTGGGTGCGGTGATCTGGTTTGGCTGCGACGATGCTGCAACTTCTTATCTCACACCAATTTATGCCAACACAAACAAGATCCCTGAGTGCCTTAAAGTGGGCAACGGTGATCTCCTTCACTATAGCCCTACATCTCAGTTCTGGATGTGCAGCCGCGTGACCAACACTTGCTACGGTATGTACAACAGAGTTGCTCCTTATGTTATGGCAGAGGCTGACAAGTTTGAAATCAATCAGATGGATGTAGCTGTGCCAGAGATGGACGCAAAGGCTGCAAAACTCGTCAAGAAGGGCAGAGTCAGAAAAGCTCTCCGACTCCTCACAAAATATAGCGTAGACACCGCTCAGAAGCAGTTTAACGTGTGGAAGAAGCTGGAGGAGACTCTTCTTGTGAAGTTTATCGATGGCAATGTCAAAGCTCAGGACGAGCAGGGTAACTTCATCCATTCAGAATATGGAGAGGGCATCCCAGAGGGCCTCACACAACCAGGTTACACAGATAAGTGGAAGGCAGCTGTTGCTGCAGACAACGGTGCAGTCCTTGAAGTAAAATAAAGAAAAGTATGAGTAAGCTTTTGAAATTCGGCGCCCTTGTCGCTGCCGGTGGAGCCATCAGCGGATGCGCTCAAAAAGAAGAACAGACCAGACCAAATGTTGTCTTCATCCTTGCCGACGACCTCGGCTGGGGAGACCTCGGCTGCTACGGACAGAAGCTCGTGGAGACACCAAACATAGATGCGCTTGCCAGCAGGGGTATGCTCTTTACCCAGAACTATTCGGGCACCACTGTCAGCGCACCTTCGCGCTCTTGCCTGCTCACAGGTACGCACAGCGGCCACACATACATTCGCGGAAACCTCCGCGTCCCACCAGAGGGACAGTTCCCGCTTCCTGAGGGCATGCCAAACATCTTCCAGGATTTCAAGGCTGCAGGCTACACAACCGGCGCCTTCGGCAAATGGGGTCTTGGCCCTATCGGCTCTACTGGTGATCCTAATGCTCAGGGCGTGGACAAGTTTGTAGGATTCAACTGCCAGACTCTTGCGCATAGCTATTATCCTGACCATATCTGGGATAACAGCCAGAAGATAGTCTTTGAGGACAATGTTGACGAGATACCATACGGCGAGGGAACCTATGCTCCGGATATCATCCACGATGCATCTCTCGAATTTATGGAAAATGCCGTGGAAAGCGGACAGCCATTCTTTATGTGGTATCCGACTATCCTTCCTCACGCAGAATTAATTGTTCCTCAGGACAGTCTGCTGACCAAGTATTTGGGCAAGTTCCCTGAAACGCCTTTTGACGGAATCGACCTCGGCGAACCACGTTTCAGAGTGGGCGGTTACTGCTCGCAGGAGGCACCTCACGCCACATTTGCCGCAATGGTATCAAGGCTTGATATGTATGTGGGCGAGATCGTCGCAAAGCTCAAGGAACTCGGTGTATATGAAAACACTATCGTGGTATTTTCAAGCGATAACGGTCCTCACGTAGAGGGCGGCGCAGATCCTGACTTCTTTGACGGAAACGGTCCTTGGAAGGGCTACAAGCGCGATCTTTATGAGGGTGGAATCAGAGTTCCTCTCATCGTGGAATGGCCTGGCGTTGTTGAAGCAGGCAGCACTTCAGATCATATGTGTGCTTTCTGGGATATGATGCCTACCTTCCGTGAGATTATCGGAGCTGAAGGCGCGGAAAATCCTGACGGTGTGAGCATCCTTCCTACTCTCAAGGGAGACAAAGACCAGAAGGAGCACGATTATCTCTATTTTGAGTTTGCAGAGAGATCTCGTCAGGCACTTCGCAAGGGCGACTGGAAACTCATCCGTATGGATATCGGTGCGCCAACTGACAGATATGAGCTTTATAATATCCCTAGCGATCCGGGTGAAGACAACGATGTTGCAGCTCAGAACCCTGAGATCGTCGAGGAGCTCAAGGCCTTGATGACCGAGGCTCACGTGCCAAACAGCAATTTCCCTCTTTTTGCAGGTGAATAATAAAGATCTTTTTACTCTTGGCGATGCAAGCAGACGCATAGGCCCCCGCAGCTTTACCACCCTGATAAAGCCCGGGGGTTCGGCGTGCAATCTGGCGTGCAAATACTGCTATTACCTGGAAAAAGCTGAGCTCTACGGCGGCAGACAGCCGATTATGGACCCCGAACTGCTGGAGCTTTACATCAAGCAGTATATCGATGCGGTGGAGCACGATGTGGTGGAGTTCTGCTGGCATGGAGGCGAGCCGCTGATGTTGGGCCTTGACTATTTCAAGCGTGCGCTCAAACTCCAGCGGAAACATTCGCGAGGCAAGAGGATTAATAATTCTCTTCAGACCAACGGCACGCTGCTGGATGAGAATTGGTGTCGCTTCTTCTCTGACAATGGTTTCCTTGTGGGCCTGTCAATTGACGGACCGAAGGATATCCACGACGCTCACAGAGTCAACCGCGGCGGCAGACCGACGTTTGACCGCGTGGTGGCGGGAGTCAATCTGATGAACCGACTGCACGTGGAATATAATACGCTTAGCGTGGTGAGCCGCCTGAGCGAGGGGCGTGGTGCCGAGATTTATCGCTTCCTTCGCGACGAGCTGGGCAGCCGATATATGCAGTTGCTGCCGGCAGTAGACTGGCTGCCTTCCGGCGAACTCGCACCTTGGAGCGTGTCTTCGGAAGGATTCGGACAGATTCTATGCGATATCTTTGACGAATGGGTGCGCCACGATGTGGGCAGAAGCTATGTGCAGATATTCGACGTGACGCTGAGCCAGCTTTGCGGACTCCCTTCTGGCATCTGCACGATGGGTGAGACCTGCGGTGAAGGCCTGGCGGTGGAGCACAATGGCGACGTGTATCCGTGCGATCACTTTGTGTGGCCGGAGTATAAGCTTGGAAATATTCGCGAAAATTCGCTGGCGGAGCTTTTTGATAGCGAAAAAAGACTTAAATTTGCTTTGTTCAAACGCAATGATCTTCCGCCATCTTGCTTGAGGTGTGAGCATTACCATCTCTGTCACGGAGGTTGCCCAGGACACCGTACGGCAGAGGCTCATGGTGGCAAGAATGCACTTTGCACAGGACTCAGGATGTTTTTTGAACATAGCGCTCCGGCAATGAACCGCATGCGAGAACTCCTGCTTAGCAATCGCGCTCCCGCTGAAATTATGTATGAATTATAATATGAAAAGGTTAGCTATTTCTCTTATTGCCCTGATGGGCCTTTCTTTGGGCGTCTTTGCTCAGGAAAGCAAGAAAGTCAATGCCGCCCAAGGCAACACATACACTACGGCGCAAGGCAGTTATATGCCTAAATTTGCTGTGGATGGCAAGTCTGCAAAGGTAAAGAATGTGATTTTGATGATCGGTGACGGTATGGGCACAGGCGCTGTAAATGCAGCACACTATGCCAACGGCGGCGAGCTCACAATGACCAATCTTCGCGCTATGGGTTTTGTGCGCACACAGTCAGCAGATAACTTTACCACAGACTCTGCTGCTTCGGGTACAGCCTATGCTTGCGGCCAGAAGACAAATAATGGCTATGTGGGAGTATCCACAAAGGGCGAACCGATGCCTAACCTCCCTGAGAAGCTTGGTGCACTCGGTTGGGTAAGCGGTGTCGTTTCAACTGACGATCTCAATGGTGCTACTCCAGCTTCTTTCTTTGCTCACGAGCAGGCTCGCGGAAATAGCGAGGCTATCTGGGCAGACCTTCCTGAGAGTTCTTTGAAGTTTGCCTCAGCCGGAGCTCGCAAAGTTTATGAGAAACAGCCACTTAAGACTCAAGAAGCAATTTCTGCAAAGTATAAGGTAGTCTTCTCTCCAGATGAGGTTTCAGCATCTGATGAGGCTGTGCTTTATCTTCCGGAGAGCGTTGCCTATGACCAGCGCGGCAACTATCTTCCTGAGACCACAGCTCTTGCAATTGAGTATCTCTCTGCTCAGAAAGGTAAGGGTTTCTTCCTTATGGTAGAAGGTGCACGCATTGACAAAGAGGCTCATAGCAATAAATTTGCGGAGACAGTAAGAGAGACTCTCGACTTTGACAAAGCTATCGCTGAGGCCATCCGTTTTGCTGACGAGGACGGACACACTCTTGTCATCATCAGCGCTGACCATGAGACTGGCGGTCTGAGCTTTAATGCTGGTGTACCAGAAGAGGGTTACACAATGGGTGTCTTCACTTCACGTGGTCATACGCCTAGCATGGTTCCTCTCTTTATTTATGGTCCTCATTCAAGAGAATTTACCGGCGTACACGAAAACAGCGATATCAGCAATATGATTTTCTCTATTTTGTCGGGAAAATAAACGAAATACTTGCAAAACAAAGTTTTTGTTGTAACTTTGTCGTCCCTTTGGTTCCACCAAGGTGTGACTGGAGAGGTGGGTGAGTGGCTGAAACCACCGGTTTGCTAAACCGACGTACTCTTCATCGGGTACCACGAGTTCGAATCTCGTCCTCTCCGCAAAAGAGCTGATGCATCTAGCATCAGCTCTTTTTGCGTAGAGCCGTCTCTCCCCCGTCTGCTCCGCAGACCGCCCCCAGGGGCACGCCGATGACTCACTTCATTCGCATCGGGCGACATCGCTGCTTCAATATTTTTCAAATATTTCGCTGACGCGAGTGCCGCGGCGTCTGATGCCGCCTTCGGGCTTCGCCCTTTAATTGATAGCGGACTCACCGAGAAAAGGCTTGCGCAGCAAGGCTAATCTCGCCCCCCAGGGGCATGCCGATGACTCAGAAGCGCAGCAGACGCACCGGATGCTTCACTCGATATGGCGTCGCACGCACAAACAGCAGCCATTGGCCCATAAAATAATTACCCATCACAAGAACTTCGCGACAAGGCACGGGCTCGATAAACATAGTCCAGGCCAGCATAAAATCAGACATAACAAATAGAAGCGCGCCGAGAGCATACAAGGAACTGCGCTGGAGCAACGCACAAAAGAGCATCACACATATCACTACAGCATACACGCTCACACCGACGCGCATTACTCCGGCCGGAACAGCGGGAACAACTTTGACAAGTGCCATCAGCAGCAAGGCTACTACACACAAACCCATCATTGATAAGTATCCTATTGCCTTGGCGGTGAATTTGCCATCCATCTCAACTTTATTCTTATACCTTCTTATAAAAAAGGCAATGAAGAACAGGTGCGCAAGTGCAAAAGAGCCCATCTGAAGCATAAAGTTTCCGCAGGCCCCTGCCAGATCCCCTAACGCGGAAAACAACAGAGCGCAGGTAATCTCCCACCGTGTCAGCCACAGCGATGCCACACACAACATTCCCACAGGAAAACAAAGCTTATGAGCAACTGGCACAGGCAAGTAATACATTGTTACCAAAGCAAGGTAAAAACCCGTAGCTGCAAACACTATCGGCTTGACGGCATTATCTTTAACCGCAAAAACAGGCATAGGCGTTCTTTTTCTGATTATCTCCCCTAAGATAACAAAAAGTGCTGAGCTTATATATAGGTCACACACCATCTCATCGACCGTGGATGGTCCCATTATTTATGCATGACCATCCACGCACAATAATTACAAAGAGCTAATATTCAATATATTATGACTTACACCTGTGGACGGTATGTAGTATTTAATTGGACCATCCACACCTATACTTTCTTTATATGCAGCAATTCTGATACTTTTTCCCTTTCCAAACCAAAGACGCGAGCCAACTGCGGCACTGAAGTTCGTATTGTTCTATAGACATAAGGAAGCAATCTAGACTTCTGCAGCAAAGATAATTGATCGATTTCAAGACTATACCACTTAATACTTATCTCCGAAACCAACTGATACAAATCGGCATCATAACGCATTCCTCGAGGGAGTTCCTCAAGTTTCATCTTCATTTCTGCGATATTAACTATACCTACCACCTTCATATAATAGACAGGGTTCTTGTTAAACGCTGATTCGACATAGCTCACATCACATACACTTGAAGGTTCTAACCTACTCGTGTTATCTATTGCCCATGTTTTCTTACCTGAAAAATCTCTACAATGAAATATTTTCCTGACATCTCTAGTAGATATGTCTGCAACTTTAGTGGTTCTTTTATTCTGTGTTGATTTAAAAAAGGCTTGATGTGCACACCATTGGTAAGAATCAACCGCATCGCTATTATCAAGAGCATTCCTTGTTACATAGGCAATTGCGTTTCTCAAATACCAGATAGAATCAAGCAAAAGAATATTATATTCCAATCTGCACAGAATCCTTTTCGTGCTATATTTCTTATTCATCCACATTGAATAACGCTTTTTGAGATCATTCGCTAATTTAATGGCGGAATTCTCTTCCGCCGCCAGCAGAATGATGTGCACGTGATTGGAAACGACAACATAATGAACAAGGATGGTAGTGCATTTGTGAGCAGAAAGGGCAATATACTTCACCATGACGTCGCAATCTTCGTCATCTCGGAAGAGTACTGCATCTTCCTTACCTTCAAAACAAAGATGATAGGGATACACACGGGCGATCGTCCCGTCAGAGAGCTCACGATATGGAGCAAGCTCAAACTCTCGAGCAGAAAAATTTTTCATAGTTATAAGTTTTTACAAATGTACTAATCTTTATTTAAGATTTATATCTTTGCATTATCGTCTAGTACGATTACATATTATAAAAGTGTTTCGCTTTAATCCTTGAATGGAAATCTGGTAAATTTCAAATGTGCAAGGGGGAGAAGCAGAACTCTTTGTCTCTGATTATGCACTCTCGTGGCTATGCCATGCGTGTATATAATCGGTGTGGAGTTTTGTTTATTTGCACAGGGCTTACCAGAGCCTCCATTCAGATAAGCGTAAGCTCCACACTTTGTTTTTATTATCCGTCTATTGGAGCGTAGAGAAAACAACAACTTACAGATGAAAAAGTATTTTTTAATCAGCCTTTGCGCACTATGTTTTGGCATTCTTGCCAATGCAGAAGAAAGAATTCTTATTCTTGAAAACCCAAACAATACATTAGCGGAAAAGGCATGGGATGCCGCTCTTATGGATCTCCAAGTACAAAATAGAGATCTTTTGATTGCTTCCTTTCTTTCTGAGAACAAAGACAGATTTTCTGCTATTGATATGCAGAGAATCAATGTCAGCCTCGGTGAGCTTTCTGACACTCAGCTAACCCTCATCGCAAATAATAGCTATAAAGATCCGACAACATCTTTGATTCTTTCTATCTTGGTTGGCGGATTGGGCGTTGATAGATTCTATATCGGCGATGTCGGAATTGGAGTTGTGAAACTCGTTACAGCCGGCGGACTTGGCATCTGGTGGCTAGTTGATCTCTTTGTTATCCAAAACAGGACAAAGAAGGTTAATATGAAAGAGTTTGAAGAAGACCTTTCTACCACTAACCTTTACCTTCCAAAAGAATAAAAAAAAGGCCATATTAGACACCCCCACTAATATGGCCTTTATTTTCAAAGTTTTGCTTTGAGGCGGGAGACTCGGTTGTAGACCACGCTCTTGTCCTTAGAGAGGAATACCGAAATCATTGTCGGAGTAAATCCCGCTTTAAGGTAACAAAACAGCTTAATCTCCTGCTCCTTCAACTCGGGATGCTCTTTGCGAAGCTTGCTCACTGCACCATCCTGAGTTTTATCCAGCCAGGCTTCAATCTCTTTCTGTACCTTATCATCCGTGCGAAGTTCCTCGATTATCTCTCTGACCTCGCGCAGAACTTTCTGCTGAAACCTCTCGGTATCCTCATAGACATAATACTGCTCGCAAAGTCTCTGAAGAATCCTGAAATTATCAATCGGCGGCACAGGCTGTTCAATGCCGGAGTTAGATTCTTCTGTCCTCTTGCGTGTGCAGAATTCTCGGAAATCGGAAAGAAAATTAACAAGCTCACGTGCAGAAACCTCTTTATAAAGACCCTCTCGCAGCTTTCCAAAAAGCTTCAGATTGATCAATCGTCCTCTGAAAATGTTTAAATTCTTGATGTCCATAATCGTTGTGATTTTGTAGGACAAAGTTAGTTACAGTCTCCCTGAAATGTCTCATCAAGACGCCGATTTAATCTATCACACGCCCCACACAACAGATTGACACCCAACACATTATAAACAGCGACAGCAGAAAAATCTATCACGCAGCTATCTGTCCTTTTTCTTAGCCCAAGTATTTGCCAGAATCACCGTGAGCAAACAGATAAATATTACAATAAAGCCAAAAGCAATCGCAAATTCCTCCGGCCACAAAACCATCAGCACCATCCCGACAGAGACAATAATCAACACAAGAGCCACCAGCAGACGCAAGCGGCGAATGTCATATTGCTCCCGCTCCTCAGGAGATGCAGTGTTATACCCGGCAATGAGCATATCTCCCTTACCAAGTAGCAAAAGCACGGCAAGGAAAACAAAAATTGCGGCCAGGATGTAGGTTAATATCATGACTGAAATTTAGTAATTTTTTTCGCTTATTTTGTAGTTTTAATCGGTTTTTGTTGTTTAATGGGCAGAAACAAATCTCGACAAGACAAGTTATGGACAACAGAGAAAAAGATTTTGCGCAAATCGTCTTGGAAAACAAGAGACGCATCTACACGGTGTGCTATATGTTTTCCAAGGACACTGAAGAGGTGAACGATCTGTTTCAGGAGATACTTATCAACCTATGGAAGGGTCTGCAGAATTTCGAGGGGGATAAGTACATAAGCACCTGGGTATGGAGAGTGAGTCTCAACACCTGCATCAACTACTCCAAGAAGAAGAAACGCCGCGGCATGGATTGCATCCCTATTGACGTAGAAATCAACCTCTTTGAGGATATAGATGAAGACTCGATGCAGATACGCCAACTCTACGACCGCATCAATAAGCTCGGTTATATAGACCGAAGCATCATACTGATGTGGCTGGAAAATCTGAGTTATGATGAAATTGGAGCCATCCTAGGCATCAGTGCCAAGAATGTGGGCGTCAAGCTTGTCCGAATCAGAGAGAAACTCAAGTCAATGTAAAACCTTTAAAACAGCAAACAATGGAAATAGATAATTTTGAACTTTCTCAGGAACTCAAGCAGATGCGCGAGCAGTTCCGCATCCTCAGCGAAAAGGTAGAGAAGCAGAATATCATAAACGAGAGACATTTGCGCGCTTCCATCAGACGCAAAATGCGCTCATACGACATGAAGGAAACATGGGTGCAAGCGATAATTCTGCTCATCAGCGTACCTTTGCTTATCATCTTCACTATACAATCCAAGATGAATGGATGGCTTACCATCATGACCGCAACAATCTTTCCTGCTGCTACCTTATATATTCTGGGCAAAAAGCTTTACCAGGGTCGGAAGCTAAACTTCAGCGGAGACCTGAAAACATTGGCTCAGGAAGTCAAAAAAATAAAGAGGGGTCAGATTATTTCAAATATCATTTGTACGCCTATAGCTGTCGTATACATCATATCTTTCTTCCACGAGTATATGAGGGTTTATCATAGCTTTGTGGAAAACATAGATAAGGTATATATTGTTCTCTACCTTATATTCTGCGCCCTCTTTATTGCTGCAGCGATCTACGTCGAAGCCCGGAAATTCCGCAACCTCAATGACATAATCAGAGAGATTGAGGAATAGAATAAACGTAAATACATGGATCTTCCTCATAGCTGATGAGGAAGATTTTTTGTGCCGCCTCATCAATCGCGAAGGCTCCGTAATGATCTAGATGAAAGATATTCAGCAGATCTCCCTTTGTGCTGTAACATTCTACCCTAGTATAATCGGCCAGTTGTGATTTAGGATCACGTGGGATATACCCTTCCATATTGTGTATCCATATTTTCTCGCCGACGCCAAGACCGGCATTGAAATACATTGGATTTTTATAAGAATAGTCTGCTTCATCGGCAATAGAAAACCCGGGAGAATCTCTCTTAATAGAAGTGTGCTCGCCTGTCTTCCTATCAATAATTGATATCCAGTCGCGGTATTTATAACCAAACACAAGCACATCCTCATTCATAGACATAATTCCCGCCGATGAGGCAAAGACTCCGCTATTTAAACCATCTGTCACATCATACAGAAACTCTGTCTTTTCCGGACCATGGTTCCAGATACAATAGCCGGTAGAAGACCTGTCATTTGGCTTATCCTTACCACAAAACACTATACCATCTTCATTCATTCCTGCAATAGAGACCATTCCATAGCTGATGCTTGAGATGTCGGCGTAGTAATCGCCTACCTTTATCTTATCAAAACTCAGGTCCCTTTTCAGGCCATAGACATCGCCAAAAAACGGAAAGAAGAACCCACAGACATACATTTCACCTTCAATAGGAAAGAGCATAGCCCTGTCATAATCCGGACGATCTGCCATGGTAATCCTGCCTTTTAACTCCATTGTCCCCTTGTCATATATCCACAGTTTGTCTGCGCTTCTACCGTTGGCCACAATCAGCAGTTCATCGGCTACCATCATGGAAGGCAGCGACGGCTGAAAATCTACTGACGCTATTCTCTTGCCTTGGAGCTCTATTGGCGACTCTTCGGCACACGAAATACAAGCCATTGCCACTATCGGCAACAACATAAGCAATACTTTTTTCATAATACATAAGAATTACTCGCGGCCGATCTGACCGCGAGTAATGTTAGATTTTTCTATTAACAAAAACCACCGGGAAGGTATAGTTGATGGCGACAGGCTCGCCGTCTTTTGTGGCAGGGGTCCATTTTGGTGAGCTGCTTACCACGCGGACAGCCTCTGCATCCAGAATCGGATCTACACCACGAAGCACCTTCACATTTCTAATCACACCGTCACTTCCCACAACAAATGACACCATGACACGGCCGGACAAGTTTTTCTTTAGCGCCTCCTCAGGATACTGCATATTCTGAGCTACCCATTTGCTAAACTCATTGACATCGCCTCCGTTGAAGCCCGGCTTCTCCCCTGCAAACTGGAAAGGAATCACTTCCTCTTCCTGTGGCTCCTGACTCTTGAGCTTGATGACGATAACTCCGTTCTTTGCAGCCTCGCCATACTTCTCTACGGCAGTCTCGTTCTTGATCACTTCCATTGACTCAATTGTTTTAGGATCAATCTTTTTAAGATCAAAATCCGCATCCGCAACTTTTCCGTCAATAACAAAAAGTGGCTTTCCTTCTGGGAGATCTCCAATTTTTACGTTACCTTTGACTGTGAAAGAACTCATAACGGTGTTTACCTTAATGGTGTCCTGCACAGCAGCAACACTCTGCTCTTCATAACGGTAATCTACCTTTGTCTCAGCTGTCGCAACCAGAGAGACGCCCACAAGTGGGAGCACGTAGAGAGCCTTCCAGGCACCCATACGAGATGATTTTTTGTTTGACATCATAGTAATACGATTTTTTAAAGTACTGTGATTAAAGCTGTTGGCAACTGAGTAGCCGCTCTTGCCGACAGCTTTCTTTATTAATAGGTATTGATATTCCTTTACATTTGCGCCACTTCTGAGCACAGCGTCATCTGCCTCAAACTCATGCAATGCACGAAGGTCACTTTTAAGCATCCAGACAGCAGGATTAAACCATTGCAACGCAGTCACTACATCCGCAAACAGCAGATCGATCGAATGTCCATAGGCAATATGCGCCTTCTCGTGCACCAGAATCTGCTCTGCCCCCGCCTCATAATCAGCACGCGACATTACAATATGCCTCATCCAGCTAAACGGAGCAACCTGCTCGTCAAGCAGCACCAAGGTCACGCCATCGGGCTGCGGGATAGATTCGCCTCGGGCGATAATCTGCTTCACGCGAATGATTGACAATAGGGTAAACCCCAACGAAACTAGCACGCCCACAGCGCAGACGGCACACAAGGCAGTCACCCACCACGGTTCAGAGGCAGCAATCTGCTCAACGGCCGCACTACTCGCCACCGACTCAGCAGCGGATTGCTCGGAAGACGGAAGCATCACAACTTCGCGGATCGTTATCACACATAAAGGCAGCACAAATGAGAGTGCAGCTGTGCCCAAAAGGACTATGCGGTTGAGGCGATGAAATGTCTCCTTGCTAAGCAGCAGGCGATAGAACATATAGAAAACCGCCAGTGCAACTGCAGATTTTCCTAAATATAAAAGTATCGCTGTCATAATTCCCTACCGTTTTCAATCTGTTCAATCAATTCCTTGAGTTCCTCCACAGAGATCTTCTCCTCTTTAACCAAAGTAGAGACGGCACTGAGATAGGAATTACCGAAATAGTTGCTGATAATGCCGCTCAATGTAGACTTCTTATAATCCTCCTTAGAGATGAGTGGATAATATTGATACGTATTACCATAGGCCTTGTGAGCCACATATCCGTTGCTCTCAAGGGTGCGCACCATTGTTGAGAGAGTATTGAAATGAGGCTTCGGGTCATCGTAAAGTGCTTGAAGCTCACGCACAAACATAGCTCCCTTGTCCCAAAAGAGATTCATTATCTCTTCTTCCTTTCTAGTCAGTTTCTTCATATCAGTAAATGTATCTGCAACAAAGGTAACTAAAAAATTTTGTTATACAACTATTTTTTATAGTTTGTTAACTAAATTCTTTAGTTCTTGCACACCTGCCACGGTAGCGAACAATATGTAGCTGACATTCAGCTGTTTGAAGAATCAGGGTGTGCCAGGTGTGCGCCTTGAAATCACACCGGGCACGGTAGAAGCAACGGCAGCTCGCAAAACAGGCTCGCTGCCTACATTCGGCTGCGGGGAGCTCTGCATGGGCTCTCCTCGCCGACCGTTGCTCTGCCCATTACGCTTGCTCTGATGCTTTCGTGGACAAAATCGGCCCTTGGTGCACCCAGGAGGAAGTTGGTGAAGTGCGTCGTGTGCGTGCAGATGCCGTTTTGCATACAGGAGGTGGCTTCAAATGGCTGCTGTGAACGAAAACAGCCTCCAGCGCACACGGGAAGTAACAGGACAGGACTTAGAACCGGCAGATTGTCTTGACAATGTCTTCGACGCTATCCGTCAGACGGAGGCAGAGATTCTTATAGACCCCTCTGGCTGCAAGATCTTCTAGGAATGGGTACACAGGGACAGTTTTACTATAGTGCTCGCTGCCAAGGAAGATCATCGGGCTGCATACACCGCAGGTCTTATAGTGATTCTGAGCTGCATCCTGGAATATCTCCTGCATCGTGCCGGCTGATCCAGGCGCAAAGATAAGGCCTCCGATTGCTACGGAAACGATCTGATCCTCGCGTATGCTGTTGGTGTAGTATTTTGCGATATGGGTCGCAAAAGGTGTAGCCGGCTCGTGGCCGTAGAGCCAGGTCGGGATACCGAGGCTTCTGTAGTTTGCCGACGCGCTAAGTGGATATTTCTCCATTACCGCAAATGCACTGCTGAGCCACCTGCCATCCTTAAAACTTGGAGCAGCCTGAGAGAGCATATTTATCGCATCGTCCAGCTCTTCATCACTTCTGCCGGCCATCCACGCGCCAAGATGAGTAGCCTCCATTGCTCCCGGACCGCCACCGGAAACCATCAGCTTGCCTCCTTCTGTCAATTGCTTGCTGATGAAAGCTACATCTCGGAATACCGGGTCTGTCCTGAGGAGGCCATGCCCGCCCATAATGCCAACCACATCCTCGGGCTTGTATTCACTGAGAAACTCGTGCATCGCTGCGCTGATATAATGATCATGCAAAGTGTGAATATGACGCCTATTATCAAGCGAAACTTTTTAAATAATTACAGTTTTGCATCCACATACGCCTCTTCATCAAAATATATTGTGTCAATTTCAATTTACGCAAAAAAATGCGGATATGTGTTTGACCATGCCGGAAATAATTATGTAGATAAACTTAACTATCTGCCCTGGATAAAAAAATATGACGAAAATGTATATTGTCAGTTTATACCGGAAGAAACAAATAAAAATGAGTTTTATATATGCTATAATTACTTATCAGGCAATTCATCTGCCGGGCTGATCACATTCAAGGTAAATATGGCTGATGTTCAATCGTATATTGATAAGGTATATCCTGACAAAGCAGCCATTACTCTTACTGACTTAAGCGGAAAAACCTTCTTTGAATTTGGA
>JAFNUQ010000169.1 GCA_017383945.1 Bacteroidales bacterium
CAATGTACGAAGATGCTGATGAGCACGAGGGCTATTACGATACCATTGATGACGCTATCGACGCGCTAAATGATATGCGAAAATTATTTCCCCATCTTTGTAGAAAGGAGAGTTAATATGTCCCATTAGATACGCTATTTAGATTATCACTGCTCAGTCAGTGAAAAAGCAATTCTAAAAGATATTAACGGATTTGCTTATGACCCAGAAGAATCCAGCGGTTATCACGGAGATCTGACCTTTCACAAAGACCCTGTGTACAAAAACCGCGAAGAGGCTATGGCCGCAATCGCAAAGTTCGATCGCGGTTGGTATAATGACCACGCAGTAAGATATCGCGATGATCGAAAGATTTTTTGGTTAGTTAAGTGCGAATGGCACTGTTAAGTAAATATTTTAAGAGAAAAAGGAGAAAGTAGTAAATGGATATTCTGTTGAATCCTATCGTTCTGACCGTAGCCGCTGTTCTGGTGGCTGTAATTGTTCTCGTAATTCTTATCAAGTCCTGTTGGCGTGTTGCTGGCACCAATGAGGTTCTCATTGTGTCTGGCCTTGGTAAGGTAAAGACCAAGACCGGTGGTGGTATCTTCGTTATTCCTCTGGTCCAGAAGACCCAGTTGATGACCTTGGAAAACATTCAGGTTGACTTCACCTCTCGTAATGAGATTCCTACCAAAGACGCAATTCACGTTCTGGTAGACGCTGTAGCTAATATGTCTATCTCTAAAGACCCCACGCGGCAGGCAATCGCGGCAAGTAAATTTGCTGGTTATACCATCCAACAGATCCGCGACATTGTTATTCCTGTTTTGGAAGGTAACATTCGTGAGATTATCTCCCAGACCGATTTCGAGTCCCTAATTCGCGGCGATAAGAAAGCCTTCTCCGAGTTGGTTATGGAGAATGTCACTCCCAACCTGGCTGACTTGGGTATTGACCTGACCACTTTCAACATTCAGAACTTCTCTGATAAGAATGGCGTAATCCGCGACCTAGGTATTGAGAATATCGAGAAGATTAAGAAGGAAGCCCAGATTGCGGCTGCACGTGCCAAAGCCGAAGTTACTATGGCCCAGGCCGAAGCTGAGCGTCAGGCTAATGATGTTAAAGTTGCCGCTGCTACTGAGATTGCTCAAAAGCAGAATGAGTTTGCTATCCGCCAGGCCGAGCTACAGAAAGCCGCTGATACCAAGCAGGCTGAGGCCGATGCTGCTCGTCAGATTGAGGCCGAGAATCAGCGTCGTGCACAGGAAATTGCAACTGCCGATGCTAACTTGGCTCGCCAGGAGAAGCAGATTGAATTGGAGGCTCGTGCCGTAGAGATTACCAAGCGTAAACTGGAGGCCGAGATTAAGGAAAAGGCTGAGGCCGAGAAGTATGCGGCTCAGCAGCGTGCGGACGCCGAGTTGTACGCCACCCAGCGTGCTGCGGAAGCCGACCTGTTCGAACGTGAGCGTCAGGCTGAGGCTGCTCAGGTTGAGGCCGAGAAGAAAGCTGCGGCCGACCTTGCTTTGGCAACTGCGGAAGCCGAGGCTCAGAAGCGTCTTGCCGAAGCTATTGAGGCAGAGGGTAAGGCAAAGGCTGCGGCCGCACAGGCCCAGGGTCTGGCAGAAGCTGAGGCCATCCGCGCTAAGGCAGAAGCTGAAGCTAAGGGTATGCTGGAA
>JAFNUQ010000170.1 GCA_017383945.1 Bacteroidales bacterium
CAGAGGCCTTTTCTGCATACCGGAACCAGTTGTTGTCGCGGAAGGCAACTGGCTCCGACCGGGTACGGCCTTCGGCCTATCCTTCCCAGCCTTGTCGGCCGGGCCCCTTCCGCTCACGAGTCGCGGACGACTACGCCCGCCTGGAGCCAGTTGCTATTCCGCTCTGCGTCTTCATCATTCGCAATCTTCCCGTGTGCGCTCAGGCCCTTCTCCGCACACAATACCCTCGTTCAACGCTCTCTCGTGTGCGTTGGAGGCTGTTTCCGCATACCGGAACCAGTTGTTGTCGCGGAAGGCCACTGACTCCGACCGGGTACGGCCTTCGGCCTATCCTTCCCAGCCTGTCGTCCGGGCCCCTTCCGCTCACGAGTCGCGGACGACTACGCCCGCCTGGAGTCAGTTGCCATTCCGCTTCTGTGTCTTCATCACTCGCAATCTTCCCGTGGATGGTCCTATAAATAGTGCATGACCCTCCACAGTCCTATTTTGTAAGATGCTGTATATCAGCCATATAACATTTTGACGCGTGGATGGTCATGCATACAAAAACGGACCGTCCACAGTTTAGGTTGAGATAGGGTGGATGGGCCTCGCACGGAACCAACGGCAGCGTGCCCCAGTGAAAAAAAGAGTAGGTCTATAGCACCCATGGTGCTATAGACCTGTAGTGATCTGCGTAGAGACACTGGACTTCCGATGCTGCAGCGCCGAAGCTTCCGTCTTGTGTAACTACAAACTCTTCATTGATTGTGCTGTGCTCCTCAGGGAAGACGTCGAAGTAGTATATGCTGCGTTCCGCTCTCACCTCGCGATAGCCTGTTGATCCAGGGCCAAACGGACGGGCTCCACCGAAGTGATAGCTTCTTGAAAGCTGGTCCACCGGTCTGAATGAAGCCGGCCTTGGGGCAGTCAATCTGACAAAGCTGCGGTTTTCCTCGCTCCATATCTTATAGACGGCGGTGATTTTGTCTCCGGCCTGAAGTTTATCCCCAGCCTGCAGACGTTGCCCGTTGCGATAATATTCTCCTTCCAGAGTGTATCCATTGCCGCTCGGCTTGATCTGCTCAAACGGCAGCTCTCCTTCAGCACTCAAAACTACAATTTTGCTTTCCAGCGTAGCTTCCGAACCCTTGAGTACCTGCGCAAGTGCAGCAAGGTAGGCAGGATCGCTCTCCCACTGCTGAGTCTCCTTCTGAGTCATTATCCATAGCCTGATCTGTTCTGCTATAGCCTTTTCTCCAAGAGTGTCAAGGAGCGCACATATCTGAGTATGTGCATATAATTCGCTGTCAAGCAGCCCCCTGAACGGCATTACGGCATTCGGGAAGTAGCTTCCGCCAGAAGGGTGATCCACAGCATATTGCAGAAGCGAAGCAAGCTCTTTGTCGAGAGCCCTTAGCGGAGCTTTGCCAGAGCTGTGTAATGCTATGAGAGTCTGCATCTTGCGCACCTTCTCAAAGATGTTGCCTCGGATGACCTCGCCACCTTTCAGCCCGAGATATCTGCGTGCGTCTTTTTTGAATTCGGAGAAAGCCTTTTTATTGATGTCCTTGGTTTCCAGAGGCACATCGGCAAATTGCACACGGACATGCAGATATTCTTCCAGTCTAAGCCCGGTCTGCCAGCGTGCTTTTTCCTGAGTGCCAAATTGCACCTTGTCAAGATACTGCACCGCTGCAGGTACCAGCTCAGCAAGTTGTAAAGGGAGCTGCATATCAGCCCATTGTTCAAGCAGTGCGGCAGTGATATATGGTGATGCATTCATGCCCTCAAACCAAGCCCATCCGCCGTTGTTGTTGCGACAAGCGAGGAGTTTTTCCAGCACTTCGGACTTGTGCTCGTCAGACAGTGCATCCGATTTTGTGCCAGGAATTCTCTTGAGCAGCTGCTCCGCATAGAGCACATCGCTGAGGCTGAGGGCATTGTCGCTGTCTGCGCTAAGCTTCTGCGGGATAGCGTCTTGCAGCATTTGCCTGATTGATATCTCGTGGATAACGGCCTCCTCTGCAGGCAGATTGACAAAGCGTCCGCGAAGCTCAGATATAAGAGCGTCCTTGTCTGCGCCGGCGAGAAGCAGGGCAGAGTGGGATTCGCGAAGCGCCTGAGCGCGAATGTAAACAGGGATGCCGACCTTGACGGCGTCGGAGCATGCATCGGCATCCGAAGCGCTGAATCTCGCTGTGACGCTGAGCTGCTGAGCAGAGCTGCTGCGACGGCCGGCAAACGCTGCGCCCTCGATGTGAGGCACAGATAGCTCGCAACTATGCTCGATGCGGCCTCCTGCCGGGATTGTAACATCCTTGTGCGAGCGGGCGATCACTTTGCCCGAAGGATCGCTGATGATCAGCTCGACTTGTCCGCTCGCAGCATAATCGATGCTGTTGGATGCTGACATGCGGGCTATGTAGCGGTCGCCGACAAAGAGGTATTGCGGCTGCGCAATGCTCACCTCTACAGGCACGCTGACGGTGATCTCCTGACGCATGGCATTGCTGTTAAGTTGCTGATCGTGAGCAAGTACATTGACGATAAAGCGACCTGTCTTGTCGAGGGTGCGGAGATTGAAGTCGATCTGTCCCTGGAGGTTGGCGCGCAGAGCAGGGGCCCAGAGCAGGGTAGTGCTGAAGTCGCTGCGCGGAGCGGCTTCCTGGCCGACTTCTTCTGTGCTGTCAGTGAGAATTGCTGATTCTACGGAAGTGTTGGCCTTGGACATCATGACCCTTGCAGAGTATCCCATTCCGCCCATATCCTGACCAGCCATGAAACCCACACGGCAGTTGTTGCTGCCACATTGGCTACTGTAGTAGCTGTATTCACAATTACCTGTAGAGAGAGGTATTTCAGACCATCTATTGCTACGGATTGTTTCGCTTGACGCATCAAAAATGCTCACAGCGCACTCAACACCAGCTTGGGTCTGAAGAATAAACCTAAAATTGCTTCGAGGTGCAGTGCGATCCTGGAACCTGACAAAGCTTAGAGGAATATGTCTGGAAGCCCTAGGGATATGGACATCCTTTCTATACTTGATAGCTTCTCCGTCCTTAAAATAAAATATGGTTATGTTCAGATCTTCCGGATAGTGAGACTTCTGCTCAAAGCTGATTGTCTGGAGGCTTCTATTTCCTTTTTCTATATGTATCAACTGGCTGTCAAGCAGAGAGTTGCCGTGGCCATAGAGGGTTGCGACGGCCCATATAGGATCTCCTCCAGAGGCTATCTGCAGGTCTAGCCCGTCTTCTGATGGCTCCCTGAAGAAGCACTGCAGAGGCAGGTCTGGAAGCTTCTGCTCCGGGTTGATTCTTAGGAACTCGCAACTATGCGTGTCTTTGTATTCTTTACCTCCTGTCGCCTTGACAGTTGCATCAATGACGATTTTATATAGGCCAGGCGATAAGCTATGGATATCAATAGACGTGATATTGTCCTTTAAAGCTCCTTGAGAAACAGTGTTGCTGTCTGAAACGATCTTGTAGCTGAGGCTTAGACTCGGATGCGACAGATCTCCGAAACCTGATGTGCAGTATGTCCAGAGCTTGAGCACATCGCTGCTGACGATAGGAACTTGGCTATGCGAGTCCTTGATCTGCGCTCTGCCTGTATCTTCGTTTTCAATCTGGCAATTAACATCAAGTCGGCCCAGAACCTGGAGGCTATTGTTAAATACAAGAGATTCTCCGCTGAGATCGGTTACAATTGCCTCTACCTGACAACTGCTGTGATATTTGAGTTCAGGAAGAGTGATTGTCTTCTCAAAACTAGAGTTGTTGTCAACTGTAAGTTCTTCTTTTACAATAGTTTCAGTGCCGGACAAGATATTGAGCTGTACCTTTGCTCCGACAAGGCTATGACCTGAATAGCTCTTGAGATGTCCCTTGATAGAGGCTGAGTCTCCTCCGAAATACAATTGATCCGGCTCTTCCCAGATGAGTTCAAAACTTGGAAGAACAAACTCGTCTATCTGGACTACGCGCGAAGAGAGATGCTTCCCGTTATGGCTGACGTTGATTCTATATCGGCCTCCTTTGAGTCCTTTTGTCAGGCGGAAACTTCCATTGACGGAGCCAAATGCATTGCTGCTAAGTCGTTCTTTGGCAACAAGATTATCGTCATGGTCGTGTAGGCTCACCTCGACCTGCTCATCCTTGCCGATAATCTGACTCTTCCCGTCAGGGTCATCATAATATAGTATTGCCTTGTAATATAAGGTTTCTCCCGGGGTGTATGCACCTTTATCGCTAAGAATCTTTGCCTCGAGCTGCGGCCTCCGGACGCGGGATTCACTGATATTTATAATTATATCTTCAGAGCTTCTGATCTGCCCATTTTTGTCAATATATTGGGCCGACAGGTAGCAGTTCCAGCGGCTTTCCTTGATGATGCGGCACAGTGATGGCGTAAGGCGATAGAAACCACCGTCATAGGAGACATCTTCGCGAGCCAAAATGTCGCCGTTGTTGTTTTTCAGCAGCAGCTGATACTCCTTCACAGGCTCGCCGCTCATGTAATCTGCCACATAGACTGCAGGCCCTTGGGAGTCGGTTTTCTTTGCAATGGAAAGGCTGTGCTTTGAGTATAAACTTTTTTCGTTGATTTTGCCGGAGCTGATGACGATCTGATATTGTCCGTCTTCGATGAGCGGGAGCATAACGGATGTAGTATCAGTGGTATAGAAGCTCTTGATCGGGTTGCGGATCTCTTGACTGAAGACATCCTGAGATCCGGAGACGATCTGAACCCGGGCCTCGGAAACGTTTTTAAAGTAGACAGAAAGGATCCCGTCTTTGACCTCAGCCGAGAGTGATTTTTCTTCAAGCCTGTCAATGATGTCGTCTGCGGAAGTGTTTTTAAGGATGAGCTTGTCCTCTCCGGAATAGGCTTTGATCCTTTGATTCAGCTCAATGCACTTTTGATGCAAAGCTTTATAATGCCTTGACTCCGCCTTCTGCTCTTGCAATGTGGAGAACTCGTTATCAATCAGTGCCTTTTCTGCAACCAAAGCCATCGCCTTGTCGGGATATCTCTGCTTGATCCCTTCAATCAGGCTTTTATCAAATGTTGAAGAAGTCCCTTTGAAGTAATCGATAAAGGCAGCCTGAGGATAGCGATTGCCGACATATTCCTTGAGCTGCTCATAGTCTTCAAGCATCCATAGAACAAACTCATAATCGTCAGAAATATATTTATCCAGCTGCACGAAGTGGTTATACATCACCATCCGAGGACTCTGGGAATAGAAATCTGCATTTCTTCCTTTCTGAAGCTGACTTTTGTTGTCGGAAACAATAGCTCTGCGTTCAGCTTCATCGTGACTATGATAAAAGCTGACAAGCGGCTCGTTGTAGTCTTTGATCTCCTGCTCAAGTCTTGCCTCCAGCTTGGCCCTGTTTTTCCAATTGACCTCTGCTCCCACATCTACCCTGCGGGTTGCGGCAAGGTAAAAATCCCAATGCAGTCTCTGCTTCTGAGACTGTTCTTTGATCTTTTCAAGAATCTCGATCTTGTCTTTAGGCTTATCCGTTTTGTCGGCTTTGTCATATTGAGCCCAAAGCGATGATATGTCCTGAGGAATTAGGCTTGCAAACATAATGAGTAAAGGGGCAAGAAATTTCATAAGCAGTTATCTTTCAATTGACAAGATGCATTCTGAGACAACGAAGTTGCTTCCTCCCACATAGACTAGTGCATTGTCTACCGTTCTTGCTGCTTCGATTGCAACGGCAACTCCATCCTCAACACTGCCACATTTTACAAAATCAAGGCCATCCATGATTTGTGCCAGGTCATCAAGCTTCATCGCTCGTTGTCCTTGCGGCTGCACGAGGAAGTATTTTGCCTTCTGCGGCATCAATGCTCGGACGGCGCTGACATCCTTGTCCGCCATCATTCCAAATACAATGTAAAGAGGTCGGTTCAGGGACTCAAGTGTTGAAAAATTGATGCGCAAAGCTGGCTCATTATGACCGATATCGCAGATGAGCTGTGGCTCTGACTGCAGGGTCTCCCAGCGTCCTCGCAAGCCTGTCAGAGTGGCGGTGTGTGTAAGAGCCCCCGCCTTCAATTCCAGCCCAAGCACATTGAGAGCTTGCACAGTCGTGCGAATGTTAGCAGCCTGATATTCGCCGGTCAGGTCGCACTCCGGAAGCGGCTCTGCTGTGAGGGGAGCATAGCTGAGAGAGCTGCCTGTCTCTCTTGCGCGAGCCTCAAATACGCTGTCTGTCAGTGGGTTGTGCGATCCGATAACTACCGGTACTCCAGGCTTGATGATGCCGGCCTTCTCGGAAGCAATCTGCTCAAGGCTGTTTCCTAGCAGTGCAGCATGGTCTATGCCTATGCTGGTGATTATGCTCAAGACGGGAGTGATGATATTGGTGCTGTCGAGTCTTCCTCCGAGTCCTGTCTCTATAACAGCATAGTCCAGGTTTTGGGTAGCAAACCAGCTGAAAGCCATACCTGTTGTGATCTCAAAAAAAGACAGGCCTTCGAGATTGTTGTTCTGCACAAAGTCCCACACTTCCTGTTTTGAGATGAGCGAAAATCCTTCTGCGGTGACTAGCTTGATTCTTTCTCTGAAATCCACCAGGTGAGGTGAAGTAAAAAGCCCGACCCTGTATCCTAGAGAAGCAAGTGCGGCAGTGAGCATGGAGCTGACCGAGCCCTTGCCGTTGGTACCTGCTATGTGGATGCATCGTAGTTTCTTGTGAGGGTCGCCAAGTCTAGAAGAGAAGGACTCCATCTGCTGAAGACCTGGCTTATATGATTGATTGTTAAAGCCGCTGTTTTGCACTGAAGGATGTGCTGCAAACAGAGCTTCTATCATCTTGTTGTATTCTATATCGTTAGGCATTTTGCGTTGAAAATCAAAAATACTTATATTTACAATCGGTTTTGTTGAGAGAAACCGAGTATAAAATTAATAATTTTTTGTATTTGTCTATGACCTCAGCCATTTATAAGTCCTACATAATTGATGGAGTGCAGAAAGAGTCTACTCCTGCATCGCTTTTAGATGCTGTGCTTCTGGAGGGGGATTCTGCTGTCGAGGCAACTGCAGAAAAGGTGGTGGATGAGACTTTGGAGCCCAAATTTAAAGCCTACGATATTCAGGCTTTGGAGATTGGAAGATGTCTTGATACGGTACTCTCAGCAAAGGATTCATACCCTCTTGCATTTTCTACAACCCACACTAAATACCTGATACTAAGCTCTTTGATTGATGCGATCTGGAAGCAGGGAGAGTTTAGGCTGGGTAACCTGTGCATAGATGCCAAATGGAGTTGGAACGAGAAGCCTGTGGGTGCTATGGCTGCTCTCTATGAATCGTGTGCGGCTGTAGCGGAAACGCTTGATGCTTTGGGGCTGAACTTGGGAAGTTATAGCTACAGCGCGGGGGCCCGCCAGAGTCGGGCGTCTTTCCGTGTGAGCATCGCCCAGGATCCTCTAGAAGGCGATTCTGGTTTGGTGAATGACCCGTTCCGTCTTCCGTGCGCCCGACTTTCGGCGCGTCGCGCCTGTCCGGCGAAGCTGGTGGCGGACCCCCGCAGCTGGGTGGTCTATGTCCCATTTGATACTGCTGACTTCCGACTTGGCGGATCATTGCTTGGAGAGAGCCTCAATCTCAGCGGAGCTGTGCCGGAGATTGGCGATGCCGAATACTTCATAGACTGCTATGAGCTGGTGCGCGAGTTTGTCGAAGACAAGATCCTTCTCTCTGCCTCAACTGTTGGCAGGGGTGGTCTGATGGCTGCATTGAAGACCATGCTTGGCCCGGATCAGTCCATTGATATCAATGTCTCTGACATAATGCGTGCATACAACGAGAAACACGTCCAGAGAGTACTTTTTTCTGAGATTCCGGGAGTTTTAATCCAGATCAACGATATTGATTTTGACTATCTCGATGCAGAGATGATTCTTCAGGATGTTGCATATTTCCCATTGGGACATCCTAAGAAGGGAGATGGCGAGGTGAGAGTGCTTTCTAGTGGAAAAAGCGGCATACAGACCATACTCGAATCCCTGATGCAGGGAGCCGAAGGCGAAGACTGATACACATAACAAAAACATATAGCTATGGCCAAACCAAAGATTTTTGTGCTCGATACCAATGTGATCTTGCACGATCACAAGGCTATCCGCAAGTTTAAGGATAATGACCTGGTGATACCGATTGCTGTGGTTGAAGAGCTTGATAAGTTTAAAAAAGGCAACGACGCTCTTGCCTACAACGCAAGAGGTTTTATGCGTGCCGTTGATAAGATTTCAGCAGGTAAGTCATTTGGCCCTGAGGGCCTTCCTATAGGTCCCGGCCTGGGGCGCATCAAGGTGGAACCAAACCGTCCGTTCAGCCCGGAGTATGCGGAGATGTTTGCAGATGATATTCAGGATCATCGCATCCTTTCAACCGCAATGTGGGTGAGGGACAATAATCCGGACAGATTTGTCGCCCTCGTCACTAAAGATGTGAACCTTCGTCTCAAATCCAAGGCGGCAGGTATGGAGGTTCAGGATTATCTGACTGATAAGCTTGAAGAAGAGAAGATCGAGAACTCGCAGAAAGAGGTTCAGCATGTGGACCTTCCTTCAGAGGTGCTGCAGGGCTTTGCCTACGGTCCGGAGGGAGCTCTTGATTGGAGTGCTGTGGCAAGCAAGGAGCCTTCTGCCAACCAGATCTACAAGTTGCATTGGCAGGGCAGTGATCAAGGAACAGTCTGCGCTCGTTATGATACGGACCGCAATAAGTTGGTGCGCATCAAGTCGCACGAAGCCTACGGTATCCGTCCACGAAACGACGAGCAGATGCTTGCGCTTGATGCTCTCATGAATAAGAAGATTGACCTTGTCTCGCTCACTGGAGGTGCCGGTACTGGCAAGACTCTGCTTGCACTTGCCGCAGCATTGGAACAGGAGCAGGATTACGAGCAGATTATTCTTTCCCGTCCGACTGTAATTCTTGGTAACCAGGATCTTGGATTCCTTCCGGGAGATCAGAAGGCAAAGATGAGCCCTTTCCTGCAGCCGTTGATGGATAACCTCAATGTTATCAAGAGCCAATTCAGGCCAAATTCAAAAGAAGCGCTCCGTATAGATAGCATGCTTACTCAGGAGAAACTCCTCATAGAACCTCTGGCCTACATCCGCGGACGCAGCCTCGGTAAGTGCTATTTTATTATTGATGAAGCACAAAATCTCACTCCTCACGAGATGAAGACTATCATTACCCGTGCCGGAGAGGGGACCAAGATGGTGTTTACAGGTGATATTTTCCAGATTGATCAGCCTTATCTTGATCAGTGGTCCAATGGCTTGACTCATCTCGGAGATAAGATGGCAGGACAGAAGATATTCCAGCATATTTTCCTTAGAAAAGGTGAGAGAAGTCAACTCTCTGAGCTAGCATCAAAGTTGCTATAATCAAAATTTTATGCTATATTTGCGGTTTGCTTTGCGGACCGCATTTTTAACCTTTTCAGGTTCGTTTTGATAACAAATTGAATTATAACTTTAGACGAAATAATTTATGGTACAAATGAAAAAAAGAGTTTATTGTTTTGGCGGTA
>JAFNUQ010000171.1 GCA_017383945.1 Bacteroidales bacterium
AGATGGGTAAGAAGTTTGGTGACGCAAAGGATCCACTTCTTGTGAGCTGCCGTTCTGGCGCTAGAAGCTCAATGCCAGGTATGATGGATACAATCCTTAACATCGGTCTTTGTTCTGAGACTATCCCTGGTATGATTGAAAAGACAGGAAATCCTCGTTTTGTATATGACTCATATCGTCGTCTCATCATGATGTATTCAGACGTTGTGATGGAGAAGGCAGAGGGTATCGAGCCAGCTGATGGTCAGGGTATCCGTCAGCAGCTTGACCGCATGATGACTGAGTTCAAGGAGTCTAAGGGCTATGTAGCTGATACAGATATCACTGCAGATGAGCTCAAGATGCTTTGCGACCAGTTCAAGGCAAAGGTAAAGGAAGTTCTCGGAGTTGATTTCCCTGATACAGCTCAGGCTCAGCTTTGGGGTTCAATCGGTGGCGTGTTCAAGTCTTGGAACGGCAAGCGCGCTATCGCATATCGTCGCATTGAGAAAATTCCAGATGATTGGGGTACAGCAGTAAACGTTCAGTCAATGGTATTTGGTAATATGGGTAACACTTCAGCTACAGGTGTGGCTTTCTCTCGTAACCCAGCCAACGGTGACAACAAGTTCTATGGTGAGTGGCTCATCAATGCTCAGGGTGAGGACGTAGTTGCAGGTATCCGCACTCCAAACCCACTCAACGAGGCTACTAAGAACCAGCACAACAAGCACCTTGAGTCTCTCGAGACTGCAATGCCAGAGGTATATGCAGAGCTTGATGGTATCCGCACTAAGCTTGAGGCTCATTTCAACGATATGCAGGATATCGAGTTCACTATCCAGGAGGGTAAGCTTTGGATGCTTCAGTGCCGCACAGGTAAGCGCACAGGTGTTGCAGCGCTCCAGATGGCTATGGATATGCTCCAGGAGGGTATGATCGATGAGAAGACAGCAGTGATGAGAGTTTCTCCTTCACAGCTTGACGAGATCCTTCACCCAGTGCTCGACGCTGCATCTGAGAAGGAAGCTAAGGCTGTTGCTCAGGGTCTCCCTGCTTCTCCAGGTGGTGCTGTGGGTATGCTCGTATTTGACTCAGAGGCTGCAATGGCAGCTGCTGCTGAGGGCAAGAAGACTATCCTCGTGCGTGAAGAGACTTCTCCAGAGGACATCCAGGGTATGCGTGCATCTTCAGGTATCCTCACTCAGAGAGGTGGTATGACTTCACACGCTGCTCTCGTGGCTCGTGGTTGGGGTAAGTGCTGTATCGTAGGTTGCGAGGCTATGAAGATTAACCTCGAGGCTAAGACAGTTACATTTGCAGGCAGCAACAAGGTATACAAAGAGGGTGATTGGTTCTCTCTCAATGGTACTAAGGGTGTTGTTTATGCATCTAAGATTGAGACTATGGACGCAAGCGAGAACCCAGTGTTCATCAGCTTCATGTCTATCGTAGATAAATATCGTCGTCTTGGTATCCGCACCAATGCTGATACTCCAGAGGATGCAGCTAAGGCTCTTCAGTTTGGCGCAGAGGGTATCGGCCTCTTCCGTATCGAGCACATGTTCTACGGCAAGAATGCAGAGACTCCACTTGCTAAGCTTCGCAAGATGATCCTCAGCAACACTGACGAGGAGCGCAAAGCCGCTCTCGCAGAGCTCGAGCCATTTATTAAGGCTTCAGTTAAGAGCACTCTCAAGATTATGGATGGCAAGCCAGTTGTATTCCGTCTTCTTGACCCACCTCTTCACGAGTTTGTTCCTAAGACAATCGAGAAGGAGCAGGAGCTTGCAACTGAGCTTGGTATCAGCGTAGAGGAGGTTGTTAAGAGAGGTGAGAGCCTCCACGAGGTTAACCCTATGATGGGTCTCCGTGGTGTGCGTCTCCACGTGATTTACCCACTCATCGCTGAGACTCAGTACAGAGCAATCTTTACAGCTGTTGCTGAACTCCAGAAGGATGGTTTCAACCCTCAGCCAGAGATTATGATCCCTGTAACTGTATCAGCTCGCGAGCTTAGCTTCCAGAAGGCTATCTGCGATCGCATCAAGGCAGAGGTTGAGGCTCACACTGAGCAGCAGATCAACTACCACTTCGGTACTATGATCGAGATCCCTCGTGCAGCCCTCACAGGTGAGAGAATGGCTCGCACAGCAGAGTTCTTCTCATTTGGTACCAACGACCTTACTCAGATGACTCTCGGCTTCTCTCGTGATGACGTGGGTACATTTATGGGTAACTACCTCGGACACAAGATCCTCGATGCTGATCCATTCCAGACTATTGATACCAAGGGTGTTGGTAAGCTTGTAGAGTGGGGTATCCAGTCAGGTAGAGCTCGCAGAGCAGACCTCAAGTGCGGTGTCTGCGGTGAGCACGGTGGAGATCCAGATTCAGTTAAGTTCTTCAACAAGATCGGTATTGACTACGTGAGCTGCTCACCATTCCGTGTGCCAATCGCACGCCTCGCAGCAGCACAGGCAGCTATCGAGCAGAACTAATCTATAAGATTAATTGATATAAACTCCGAAAGTCTGATGAAGACCTTCGGAGTTTTTTTATCTTTGTACAAACGCTGAAACGATGAAAAAAATCCTAACCATTACCATTATGCTGCTTTTGGGTCTGATGACCTTTGCGCAGCCACACAATATCGAGAAGCTCAATCGTGGGCTTGTCGGTATTCCTACAGATCAAGGATTCTATTTAAGTTGGAGGATGCTTCCAGAGGATAAATCGGATATCAAATTTGATGTCTATCGCTCGGAAGAAGGGTCTAAACCGGTGAAACTCAATAAGAAAGCCATAGTGAAGACGTCTGATTTTGTGGATGAGTCTGCAGACTTGTCAAAGGCAAATGTATGGATACTTCGCTCGGCAGGCAAGGAACTTGCCCGATGGAGTAGGGAAGCCTCACAACAAGAGCACAATTACCTGACCATACCTCTTCAGAAGCCTGCCTCGCGAGTGACCTATGGTGGCACGGACACCTACCACTATTCGCCAAATGATGCTACGGTGGCCGATCTTGACGGCGACGGTGAATATGAAATCGTACTCAAGTGGGAGGTTTCCAACCGCAAGTTGCCTCCGCAGCGCGGATATGCTGGAAACACGCTCATCGATGCATACAAGATGGACGGCACGCTGATGTGGCGCATTGATCTTGGTCACAATATCCGCTCAGGTCCTCCTACTACACAGTTTCTTGTGATGGATTATGATGGTGATGGTTGTGCAGAGTTGTGTTGCAAGACGGGCGATGGCACTATTGACGGTACTGGTGCTGTTCTTGGCGATGCAAATGCGGACCATCGCATCCCGGATCGTGATGATGCTGCCTTTGGTAGAGTGCTTCTGGGTCCTGAATATGTGACTGTTTTTGATGGAAAGACGGGACGAGCCCTCGCAAGCGCTGAATACATACCTACTCGTTATCCGCTTGATGGATGGGGCGGTATTGGCGGTAATGGAGGAAATGATAACAACGGTTCCCGCTCAGAGAGATATACAGCTGGTATAGCCTGTTTTGACGGCAAGACGGCTTCACCTTTCTTTGTGAGGGGTTGGTATGGAAGGACAGTTGTGGCTGCGTGGACATTTGACGGTAAGGCTCTTAAATCCCTGTGGACATTTGATAGCAGCGATCCGCAGTGGGAGGGATACTCCGGAATGGGCAACCATAGCGTGACCGTGGGTGATTTTGATGGTGACGGCTTTGATGAGGTATGTGTGGGTGCAATGGTTGTGGACCACGATGGCAAAGGCTTGAGTACCAGTGGACTCCGTCACGGTGATGCCCTTCACGCAGGAGATTTTGTGCCTGATCGTCCAGGAATGGAGATTTTTGGTGTGCACGAGAATGAAGGCTACACTGTACAGTTTGGCACACCTGGGATGGCTGCATATGATCCTGTCACAGGAGAGGTTCTGTGGGGACTCGCTCCTGGAGTGGATATTGGTCGTGGCGTGGCTGCCGATATTGATCCTCGTTATGAAGGAGCAGAATGCTGGACTGCTGCCTATGGACCGAAGACGCCATGGGGAGGCCTTCGCAGGATGGATAATGGCGAGAAGATATGTGATGCTGTTCCTTCTTCAACAAACTTTGTCATCTATTGGGATGCTGACCCTTATTCGGAACTGCTTGACCGCACGGCTGTCAGCAAATGGGACTGGACTACTGATTCCAGCAAAGTGCTCATGCAGGCCGAGGGTGTCGTTGCTAACAACGGTTCAAAGTCCAATCCTTGTGTGTCAGCTGACATATTCGGAGATTGGAGAGAGGAGATTATCTGGGCGACCCAGGATGGCACAGAACTTCGTGTATATATGACAGATATTCCGGCTGTCAGCCGAATGACTACGCTGATGGCAGATAGAATGTATCGTCTTGCAATCGCTTGGCAGAATGTAGCATATAATCAGCCGCCACACCCTAGTTTTATTGTGGCGGAGAAACTGCGCTAAGGCCTGAAGTGCCAGAGAATTATACCGACACTCACTGACACGTTCAGTGAGTGTTTTGTGCCATATTGAGGAATCTCGATGGCTGTGTCGGATGCATCTACCACCTCCTGCTGCACGCCATTGACTTCGTTGCCAAATATTAAAGCATACTTTTTACCGTCTTCCTTCTTGAAGTCCTGAAGCTGCACCGCCTTCTCTGTCTGTTCTATGCTTACAACGGTGTAGCCTTCCTCCTTGAGCTTCTGCACCAGAGCTACTGTGTCCTGATAGTGCTCCCATGGCACACTTAGCTCAGCTCCTAAAGCTGATTTGTGTATTTCTGCCGATGGCGGTACCGCGCAGATTCCGCAGAGGTAAACCTTGTCTACTTTAAACGCATCGCTGCTTCGGAAAGCGCTTCCAATATTGTGAGCGCTACGGATATTATCAAGCACCAAAACAACTCCAGATTCTGGTAAATTGCCGTAATCTGATGCTTTTACTCTTCCAAGTTCAATATTTAAAAGTTTTCTGTCTCTCATTAGGAGCAAAGGTAGTGAAAAAGTGCTATATTTGTGTTTCTTGAAATTTTCGTTTTATGAAACAGGATATACAGATTGCAGATCTAATCAGAAAGGAAAGAGAGCGTCAGGAGTCAGGTCTTGAGCTGATTGCTTCAGAGAACTATGTAACCGATGAGGTGCTCTCGGCGATGGGTTCTATTTGTACCAATAAATATGCTGAAGGTTATCCCGGCAAGCGTTATTATGGTGGTTGCGAAGTGGTAGACCAGATTGAGCAGCTCGCTATCGATCGTCTCAAGGCTCTTTATGATGCAGAGTGGGCCAATGTACAGCCACATTCTGGAGCACAGGCCAATATGGCAGTGACTATGGCTATCCTTGATCCGGGCGATTGCTTTATGGGTCTGGACCTTAGCCAGGGCGGACACCTCACTCACGGATCTCCGGTCAATGCATCTGGTATCCTTTATAAGGCTGTTGCTTATGGTCTCAATCCTGAGACTGGTCGTGTTGATTATGACGAGATGGAGGCAAAGGCTCTTGAGCACAAGCCGAAGCTCATCATCGGTGGTGCGTCAGCATATTCTCGCGAGTGGGATTACGAGCGTATGCGTGCGATTGCTGACAAGGTAGGTGCTATCCTCTGGATTGATATGGCACATACTGCAGGTCTCATCGCAGCCGGTCTGCTCAAGAACCCTGTTAAGTATGCTCATATCGTGACATCGACAACTCACAAGACTCTTCGTGGTCCTCGCGGTGGTATCATCCTCATCGGTAAGGACTTTGACGATCCTAAGGGAAGAACCACTCCTAAGGGTGTCGTGAAGAAGATGAGTCAGGTGCTTGATTCTGCTGTGTTCCCAGGTACTCAGGGTGGTCCGCTTGAGCACGTGATTGCTGCAAAAGCTGTTGCATTCTTTGAGGCAGGTCAGCCTGAATATGTAGCCTACCAGAAGCAGGTTGTTGCCAACGCCAGCACTATGGCTGAGGAATTTGTTCGCAGAGGCTATAAGATTGTCAGCGATGGTACAGACAACCACCTTATGCTTGTAGACCTCAGAGGCAAATTTGAAGCTCTCAATGGCCGCGTTGCTGAGACTGAGCTTGGCAAGGCAGACATTACTGTCAATAAGAATATGGTGCCGTTTGACACACGCTCAGCGTTTCAGACTTCAGGTATCAGAGTAGGTACTCCTGCAATCACATCAAGAGGTTTTGTGGAGAAGGATATGCTTGATATCGTTGCTCTCATCGACGATGTGCTGACATCTTGCAATACTCACATTGAGGCCCTCAGCTTGAAGAAGGCCGACACTCCTACTCCTGAGCAGGTAGCTTCACTTGAGGCTCATGCAAAGGTACTTGAGAGTGTGCGTCGCAAAGTAAACCAGATGACTGCTGGTGTGCCGCTTAATAAGTATTAGTCTATTTTAGATAATCGGATACTGATGATAGAGCCGGTGAATGCGAAAGAATCGCGTTCACCGGTTTTTCAAAATATTGACATTTTGTCATTGGCACGGACATTGCCCATTAATTGACTGTCACCGGGGAAGCCGGCTAATATGAATAATTAAATAAACAATAAAATTATGATCAAACCACTAGCGGACAGAGTCCTTATCGAGCCTAAAGAGGCGGAGGTAAAAACAGCATCAGGTATTTTTATTCCAGACACAGCCAAAGAGAAGCCACAGCAGGGTACTGTTGTAGCAGTTGGTCCTGGCAAAGTAGACGAGCCGATGGAAGTAAAGCCAGGCGATGTTGTTATTTATGGCAAGTATGCTGGAACTGAAGTTACAGTAGAGGATAAGAAGTATCTTATCGTTAAGCAGTCAGATATCCTCGCAATTCTTTAAGAGGCAGTTGGTTTAGATTTTTAAAAAGTAAGAACAATGGCAAAGGAAATTAAGTTTGATGTAGATGTGCGCGCCAAGATGAAGTCAGGCGCTGACTCTCTCGCAAATGCAGTTAAGGTTACACTCGGTCCTAAGGGTCGTAATGTAGTTATAGATAAGAAATTTGGTGCTCCACACGTGACTAAGGACGGTGTGACAGTAGCTAAGGAGGTAGAACTTGAGGATCGTTTTGAGAATATGGGTGCTCAGATGGTTAAGGAAGTTGCTTCTAAGACCAACGAGCAGGCAGGTGATGGTACAACCACTGCAACCGTCCTCGCACAGGCAATCATCAACGTAGGTATCAAGAATGTAACTGCAGGTGCCAACCCAATGGACCTCAAGAGAGGTATTGACAAGGCCGTCGCTACTGTGGTTTCAAACCTCAAGACTTTGAGCCAGGAGGTAGGTTCTGACTATTCAAAGGTTGAGCAGGTAGGAACAATCTCTGCCAACAATGACAACTATATCGGTAAGCTCATCGCTGACGCAATGTCAAAAGTTGGTCAGGATGGCGTAATCACTGTAGAAGAGGCCAAGGGTACTGATACAGAGGTTAAGGTTGTTGAGGGTATGCAGTTTGACAGAGGCTTCATCTCTCCATACTTTATGACCAATGGTGACAAGATGGAGACAGAGCTCACCAACCCTGCAATCCTTGTAACTGACAAGAAGATCTCTACAATGAAGGATCTTCTCCCAATCCTCGAGCCGATCGCAAGAGAGGGCCGCGAGCTTCTTATCATCGCAGAGGATGTTGATGGTGAGGCTCTTACAACTCTCGTTGTCAATAAGCTCCGTGGTACACTCAAGATTGCTGCTGTAAAGGCTCCAGGCTTCGGTGACCGTCGCAAGGAGATGCTTCAGGATATCGCAATCCTCACAGGTGCTACTGTGATTTCTGAGGAGAGAGGCTTCAGCCTTGAGTCTGCATCACTTGAGATGCTTGGTAAGGCTGAGAAAGTCACTATCACTAAGGAAAATACAACTATCGTAGGTGGTGTGGGTTCTAAGGAAGAGATCGCTCAGAGAGTTGAGTCTATCAAGAAGCAGATCGAGATTAGTACTTCAGACTATGACAAGGAGAAGCTCAAGGAAAGACTTGGTAAACTCGCTGGCGGTGTGGCTGTCCTCTATGTAGGTGCTACAACTGAGGTTGAGATGAAGGAGAAGAAGGATCGCGTTGAGGATGCTCTTAATGCTACCCGTGCGGCTGTTGAGG
>JAFNUQ010000172.1 GCA_017383945.1 Bacteroidales bacterium
ACCCGTGCGGCTGTTGAGGAAGGTTACCTCCCAGGTGGTGGTGTGGCATATATCCGTGCCGTTGAGGCTCTCGAGGGTCTCAAGGGTGACAATGACGACGAGACTACAGGTATCCATATCGTGGCTAAGGCTATCGAGGAGCCACTTCGTCAGATTGCAGCCAATGCCGGCGTAGACGGATCTGTTATCATCCAGAAGATCAAGGAAGGCAAGGGTGACTTCGGTTACAATGCCCGTACAGGCGAGTTTGTTCAGATGTATGAGGCTGGCGTTATCGACCCTACTAAGGTTGCTCGCGTTGCTCTTGAAAATGCAGCTTCTGTGGCAGGTATGTTCCTCACAACTGAGTGTGGAATCGTAGATATCCCAGAGCCAGTATCTGCAGCTCCTGCAATGCCAGGTGGCGGTATGATGTAGGATTTTACAAAGTATAATATTATAGGTCCTGCGACAGATATAGATGTCGCAGGACTTTTGTTTTTGCATAGAAAAAAGTAACTTTGTAAGATATGTATAGTGAGAACGACTTTTCAAGATTGGAGCTGAGCACTCAGGGTTTCAGGAGTAACTACCGTTACTTCCGTTCTCTGCTACGCCCTAGCACCAAGCTTCTTGTGCTTGTGAAGGCCAACGCCTACGGCCACGGAGCTGTGGAGTTTGCTTCGCTTCTGCAGGCAGAAGGTGCTGATTATCTTGCAGTCGCTTTGCCGATTGAGGGCGTCCAGCTTCGCCGTAACGGCATTTCTCTCCCTATTCTTGTGCTCACAAGCGGAGTTGATTTCTTCCCTGAAATAGTGGACTACAAGCTAGAGCCTGGCATTCCAAATCTTTATACGCTTCAGTCTTTCTGTGCATACTTGGATGAGCGCGGCATAGCGGAGTATCCGGTGCACATCAAGCTTGATACAGGAATGCATCGCCTTGGCTTTATGAGCAGTGAGCTGGAGGAGCTGTGCGAATTTCTCAAGAGCCACCCTCAAGTCAAGGTCAAATCCATATATTCGCACCTGTCGGATGCGGAATGTCGCCAATATAGCCTCTCGCAGATTGATAAGTTTCAGCGCTATGCCTCCGCAATTGGCGAAGCCCTGGGCTATAAGCCAATGTGGCACGTGCTGAATTCTGCTGGCATCCAGCTTTATCCTGAATATCAGTTTGATATGGTGCGCCTCGGCATCGGAATCTACGGCATAAGTGCTGTGAATGACGTGAAGCTTAGCGTGGTTGCTTCTCTTAAGGTGAAGGTGCTGCAGGTCAAGCATTTGACTGAAGAAGACGGAGCTGTGGGTTATGGCCGTCACGGCAAGATAGCAGCAAGCGGTACAAGCATTGCGACAATCCCGGTGGGGTATGCCGATGGAATTGACCGCCGTCTGGGATGTGGCGCAGCGAGCTTTGAACTCAATGGGCATCTTGTTCCGACTATAGGCAATATCTGTATGGATATGACAATGCTCGATGTCACAGGACTTGATGTCAAGGCTGGAGATACGGTGACCATCTTTGGCCGCAATCCTCGCATCGAGACTCTAGCTGAAACTCTAGGTACAATCCCTTATGAGATCTTTACCTCTATCCCTCAACGCATAGAACGCATAATCAAGAAATAATAATGGAGATTACCATCCTCATCATCGCGTCCTTAGTCTTGCTCATAGCTTTTGGACTTACAGTAGTAGTGCTCACCCGTCGTGCAATGGTGGCGACTAAGCAGAAAGAGGCCCTCGAGCAGCAGAAAGCTGAGCTTGAGCAGCAGAAGGAATCTCTGATGCAGCAGAAGTCTGCGCTGGAGATTGCAAAAGCTACACTGGAAGAGCGTCTTAGTGCTCAGAAGGAGTCTTTTGAAGCTCTCAAGGCTCAGGACGAGCAAGCGCAGAAACGTCTTAATGATGAGAGGGAAGCTACTCTTGCCAGTCAGCGCAAGCAGCTTGAGGAGTCGTTCAAGCTTCTCTCGGAGCAGAATAGCGAAGCTTTGCGCCGCAAGAATAATGAGTCTATCGAGGAGCTCCTCAAGCCGATAAAGGAGAAGTTTGGCGAGCTGGGCAAGAGCGTGCAGGACAATAGCCTCAATGCCGCAAAGCAGGAAGCCCGCATGAGCGAAATGATCAAGCATTTGATGGATCAGAGCAAGACTGTCGGAGACGAAGCCCGTAACCTTGCCAATGCTCTCAAGGGACGCAGCAAGATGCAGGGTGATTTCGGCGAAATGCTGCTTGTTGACCTGCTCAAGAATTCTGGCCTTGAGGAAGGAGTGCATTTTGTTACTCAAGGAGTGATGCGTGACGCCAATGGTCACGAGATAAAGAGTGATGACGGCAAGACTATGATTCCGGATGTGATTGTCTACTATCCGGATGATACAGAGGTGATTGTAGACTCAAAAGTCAGCCTCAAAGCATTTGCTTCCTACTACGAGTCTCAGACAGTTGAGGAGAGAAACAGGTATGCGAGAGAGCATGTCGAGAGCGTGCGCAAGCATGTAGACGAGCTCAAGACCAAGAACTACGCGTCATATATCGAAGAAGGCAAGAGAAAGCTAGACTATAATATCATGTTTATTCCGATAGAGTCGGCTTTTAACCTGATGCTTGAGGAAGAACCACTCCTATGGCAGCAGGCAAAGGATGCCAAGGTGTTGATTGTGAGCCAGATGACATTGATGATTGTGCTTAATATGGTGCTTATGACCTGGAAGCAGCACGATCAGGAAAGAAATATAGCGGAGGTATATAAGACAGCTTCGGAGCTGATGAGCCAGCTCAAGTCCTGGATGGAGTCCTATGTGGAGGTGGGCAATCTTCTGCAGAAGGTCGACAAGAGTTATCAGGATTCAAAGAAGAAGCTTGTTGATTCAAACCAGTCTGTCATAAAGAAGATTGACAAGCTTGAGAGACTGGGACTCTCTCCTAAGAGATCCAACGCCAAGCTCAAACCGGGAACACGCATGGTGCGTGGTGCTGAGTCCGTAATCCCTATGGATCTCAGTGAAGGTCTTGAGAGTGATGAAGAATTGCAGATTAATTAAACACTATACAATGAAAAAGATTTTGACCCTTGCCCTTGCGTGTGTATGTATCAGCGCAGCGGCACAGACCCCAGGTAGCATCACAAATGAGATGCTTGCAGAGATTTCAAAAGGTTATGAAGGTTCAGCATATGATAAGGCTGTGCGCAATGCCATCAATACCACCTCAATCACAGTGCTCACAGCAAATGCTGAAAATAGCGCAATGATTGATACCAACTTCTCAGACAGAGTCAAGACTATTGGCATCACTGACCAGAAGTCATCAGGTCGCTGCTGGCTCTTCACCGGTCTTAATGTGCTTAGAGCTGCTGCTATTGATAAGTGGGACTTGGGTAATTTCCAGTTTTCTCAGAACTATAACTTCTTCTGGGATCAGTTGGAGAAGGCAAATCTTTTCCTTCAGGCAGTTATCGATACAAGAGAGCTTGAATTTGAGGATCGCCAGGTTGATTGGCTCTTCTCAAATCCTATCAGTGACGGTGGTACATTTACAGGTGTTGCCAACCTTGTGACAAAATATGGACTTGTACCTGCTTCGGCAATGCCTGAGAGCTATGTTGCCAACAACACTTCAGCAATGGCAACTCATCTCAAGACTTTGCTTCGCAAATGGGGCCTTGCTCTTAGAGAAACCCCTCAGGGAGTGAGCAAGCGTCAGCTTCCTCAATATCTTCAGGATCAGAAGGTTCAGGCACTCAAGGAGGTTTATCACGTGCTTGCAATCTGCCTTGGCGTGCCACCAACAGAATTTGAGTGGAAGGGTAAGACCTACACTCCGCAGTCGTTCTATCAGGAGCTTCTCGGTTATGATCTTGAGGGTAACTATGTAATGCTTATGAACGATCCTGTCAGAGAGTACGGTAAGGTATATGAGATTGAGTATGACCGTCACACATACGACGGACAGAACTGGCTCTATGTCAACCTTCCTATCGAGCGCATCAAGGAGATGGCTATCGCTTCAATCAAGGCAAATGTAGCAATGTATTTCTCTTGCGATGTAGCTAAGTTCCTTAATCGTACTACCGGTGTAGCAGACCTCAATAACTTCGATTACGAGTCTCTTCTTGGAGTAGATCTTTCTATGGATAAGAGACAGAGGGTGATGACTCACGCAAGCGGATCTTCACACGCGATGACTCTCATCGCTGTGGATCTCAAGGAGGGTGTACCTCAGAAATGGATGGTAGAGAACAGCTGGGGTGCTGCTTCAGGATATAAGGGAAATATCATTATGACAGACGAGTGGTTCAATGAATATATGTTCCGCCTCGTTGTAGAGAAGAGATTTGTTCCAGAGGATGTTCTCAAGATGCTTGAGCAGGAGCCGATCAAGCTCCCATCTTGGGATCCTATGTTCTTGGATGAATAATAGATGACAGCTTTTCTTCAGCAAGTAGCTAGATATTATTTCTCATTGGGGGAGATGGACAAGAGATGTTTCATCTTCCCCAATAAGAGATCTTTGGCCTTTTTTAAAAAATATCTGAGCCAATGTGTTGCCGGACAGGATAAGCCGATGCTGAGTCCGCAACTATTTACTATGAATGACTTCTTTTATCAGCTCACGGACTTTCATCCAACCGATCAGGTAGATCTTCTGCTGGAGTTGTATGATTGCTATAAGTCGTTGAATCCTTATAGCGAAAGCCTTGATGAGTTTATCTTCTGGGGCGGTGTGCTTCTAGGAGATTTTAATGATGTTGATAAGTATCTGGTTGACCCCGCGTCTCTTTTTGTCAATGTGTCGCAATACAGAGCTATGCAGGATGACTATGATTACCTCACTGCAGATCAGAAGGCAGCCATCGAGCGCTTTGTCGGGCATTTTGACAAGACAGGGAAATATAAGGAAGAGTTCCGCAAGATCTGGGATATCCTTCTGCCTCTGTATAAGCAATTTAATGAGAGCTTGACATCTAAGGGAAGAGCCTACGAAGGTCAGGTTTACCGCGCTCTTGCTACCCGTCTCAAGGAGGAGAGTGTGGTGGATGTGCTGTCCGGTCATTTCTCCGAAGATATGCGCTTTGTCTTTGTGGGCCTTAACGCACTTAACGAGTGTGAGAAGGTGCTCCTTAAACGCCTTCGCAATGCCTCCCGTGCAGAGTTCTGCTGGGATTATAGCAGCGAGTGGATTAAGGATACTAAGAATAAATCCTCGTTCTTCCTCTCCCAGAATATATCAGATTTTCCGCAGGCATTTGACCTGGATGAGGGAGGACTGAAGGCGCCGAAATTCAATGTCATCAGTGTCCCATCTTCTGTGGGGCAGGCCAAGATGCTGCCATCTATCTTCGAACAGCTTGGCACGCAAGGCATAGAGACGGCAGTTGTGTTGCCCGATGAAAGTCTGCTGCTCCCTGTGCTCAACTCTATCCCTGAGCACCTGCAACAGCTCAATGTGACAATGGGCTATCCTATGTCGGGAAGTAGCCTGTGGTCGCTGATGCACGATATTGCTGCGATGCAGATTCATCTGCGTCTCAAGGATGACAGGTGGTATGTCTACCATAAGCAGCTTTCTGCTGTCTTTTCTAATAGCTTGTTCAAAAGCATCCTGACAGAAGAAGAGCAGCAGCTTGTCGCTCGCATAAAGAGTGAGCTCAAGCAGTATGTCAGCATTGACTCGCTGGCAGTTACTCCGCTGATGAGTAAAATCTTTAAGCTCGCGATAACTGATGTGGCAGCAATCTGCTCATACCAAAAGGATATATTGGCTCACATCGGTCCGCTTTTGAAGGATAATCCGGATATGGCCCTTGAGCTCGACTTTGCCAAGGACTACTATCTTGATATTTCGCGTCTGGAGAAGCGCCAGCTAAATATTCGTCCGGCAAGTTATTTCCGTCTGCTGGATAAGTTGCTCGCACACAAGGCTGTGCCTTTCCAGGGAGAACCGCTTTCTGGCCTGCAGATAATGGGCCCGCTCGAGACACGTGCGCTCGACTTTAAGAATCTTATCGTCTTGAGCTGCAATGAGGGCACTTTCCCGCGCAAGAGTGTCGGTGCTTCGTTTGTCCCCGCCGAGCTTCGCAAGGGCTTCGGACTTCCGACCTACGAATACCAGGATGCTGTCTGGGCATACTATTTCTATCGCATGATACAGCGAGCAGAAAATGTCTGGCTGCTTTATGATAGTCGCACGGAAGCAATGAAGAGTGGCGAAGAAAGCCGCTATATCAAGCAGCTGGAGATGCACTTTGGTGCCGATATTAATAGGCTTATTGCTCGCGCACCGATTGGTCTTCATGCGTCCGAAGACTCCATCGAGAAAACTCAGGAACATGTTGACTTTATCAAGACTAAGAAACTCTCGGCTTCTTCACTTCAGAAGTATCTGAGCTGTCCTGCAAGTTTCTACTACCACACGGTATGTGGTCTGGGCAAAACAGAGGAAGTGCTTGAGTCACTGGACAGTAGAACGATAGGAAATGTCTTTCATAAGGTGATGCAGGACCTGTATACGGTCAAAGATGGTATCATCACAATGGATTATCTCAAAGATGTTATTTCTGCGGATAAGATGGCAAAGGCAGTGAGGGAGTGTATCATCAGCAATATTAAAGGCTTTGAGCTGGTGGGTAAGAACCTCATCTATGAAGATATGATCTGCCGTTATGTGCGTCAGGTGATTTCTCGTGATATGGAGCTTCTAGCTTCCTACGGAAAGGATAGCTTTAAAGTGCTTGGTCTTGAGACGACCAAGACAATGACGATAGAAGGATTTAATTTCATCGGACATATAGATCGTTTTGATAGCTTCACTCCAGGAGAAGTCAGAGTCGTGGACTATAAGACAGGAAAAGTGACCGATGCTGATTTTATCATCAACGACAGCAATGCAGAGAAGGTGGCCCAAGACCTTTTTGGAAATGTAGAGAAGGTGAGACCAAAGATTGCATTGCAGCTTTACATATATGATCGCCTAGTATCCTCGGAATACTCAAGCAAAAAGATTGTAAACTCTATTTATCAACCTAATCGCTTGTTTATCAAGGATGTAGAAAATATTGAGCTTTGCGATAGCTTCTTGGAGATTATGGAACAGAAGCTGTCAGAGATGTTAAGGGAGCTAGCTGACGTATCTGTGCCGTTTGTGCGCAGTAAAGATCCTGACAGCTGTAAGTACTGCGACTTTAAAACTATTTGTGGAAGATGAGTGTGAAGATCCTAAAAGCAAGTGCTGGTTCTGGTAAAACCTATCGTCTTTCCAAAACCTATATTGACCTTCTCTTGAAGAGCAAGGCTTCATATCCATATAGGCACATCCTTGCTGTGACCTTTACCAACAAAGCCACAGCTGAGATGAAGTCACGCATCCTGCGCGATTTGTATAATAGTGAGGATCCCAAGGCTAGAAAGCTGCTTGTAGATATACTTCACGACTATAGCGCATTTTCTGTAACGACGATAGACAAGTTCTTCCAACGGGCTTTAA
>JAFNUQ010000173.1 GCA_017383945.1 Bacteroidales bacterium
ACAATGGTCTTGCATATGTGGTCTTTGATAAAGATACCTTGATGAAGTATGAGCTCCAAGATGGTGAAACTGAAGGCTTTGTAAATCTTCCCCTGGGCATGGAAAAAGTCCACTATAGCGTGTTCCTAAAAGAGGATAACGGCTACTTCAGGGTGTCGATCCGTTCTAAGAAAGGTTATAGCGCAAATCAGCTTGCAAAGCAATATTTTAATGGTGGCGGACACGAATGTGCAGCAGGTGGTCGACTTTATTTTCCAGAAAACATAGAAAATCCTACCTTTGCATCTGCTTATATAGAAGATGTAGCGGCACGATTACTGCATAGTGATCCGGCCGAAGACGTAAATAGATGAGAAAATATCAGATGATGAAACGTAATATTATAATTTTTGTAATTGGAGCAATCGTTTTGAGTGCTTGTGCCAAGACAACGGAAACAAACTCAGGACTTGCAGCAAAAGAGTATTTTGATGCTTGGATGTATGTAAACCATCCTGAGCTCACACCGACACCGCTTGGAGCCTATGTAATTTCTGAGACTCCTGGTTCTGGCCAGCTTGCAGGCGATACTGAGGCGGGCCCATATGTGAGAGTAAACTTTACCGCAACCGACTTGTTTGGCAATGTTGCATCAAGTACTTATGTTGATGTAAATCAGCAGATTGGTAAGTATGATGAGGCTACTTATTATGGTCCTCGTATCTGGTGTAGAATCAACGATGTCCTCTATGCCGGTGTGGATGAAGCAGTAAGTACAATGCGTGTGGGCGGAAAGAAAAAGACCATCATCCCTGGTTGGCTTTTTGCTCAAGAAAGATATAAGACACCTGAAGAGTACATTAATAAAGTATCTTCAACAAATGCAATCTATGATATCGAGCTCTTGGAAGTAATTGAGGATATTCAGAAGTGGGAAGTTGACTCTTTGTCAAGGTATATAGATAAAAACTATCCAAGCAAGGGTTCGGCAGACTCATTGAAATATGGTTTCTACTATATCCAGAATAAGGCACCTAAGGATACAGCTCATTTCCCTAATGATACTACCGTGTATATTAACTATATCGGCCGTACTCTTGATGGAAAAGTCTTTGATACAACCATTAAAGACACCGCCAAGTTCTATGGAATCCACTCAGGCAGCAGGACCTATGAGCCAATGTCCATAAACTGGAACCACGATGATTATACTGAAATCACAATGGGTTCAGACAATAACTCTACAATCCCGGGATTTGCCTATGCTTTGTGGAATATGCGCTCCTACGAGAGCGGAAGAGCAATCTTCTATTCTTCTTGGGGTTATGGTGCATCAGGTACCGGAAATTCTATTCCGGAGTATTCTCCGCTTATTTTTGATATTGAGTTTGTAGATAAGAAAAACTAAAATATGGCTTTATCTCACGCAGCTCCCACGGAGCTCGGAACAGAAAAAATAGGAAAGCTTTTGAAGATGTACGCAGTCCCGGGAATCATAGCCCAGACTGCGGCTTCTTTGTATAATATGGTTGATAGTATCTATATCGGCCATATGCCCGGAGTCGGTTCTGCAGCCATCAGCGGTCTGGCAGTGACATTCCCTTTGATGAATCTTTCAGTGGCGATGGGTACACTGGTGGGTGTCGGAGCGATGACACTTCTTTCTGTGCTGCTTGGACAGAAAAACTATGATGCTGTCAAGAGGCTGATGTCCAATGTGTTCACGCTCAATATTATTATAGGCGTGCTGTTCTCGATAGTGACCATTGTCTTCCTTGATCCTATCTTGAGGTTTTTTGGAGCTAGCGATGTGACCTTGCCATATGCCAGGGATTATATGATCATCATCCTCGGTGGTAATATGATCACTCATCTCTATCACGGCTTCAATGGATTGATCCGCACTGCGGGGCACCCAAAGACGGCAATGACATTGACTTTGTTGACAGTCTTGCTCAATGCTATACTTGATCCTATATTCATATTTGTTCTGGATCTGGGCATCCAAGGTGCCGCTATTGCGACAATACTTTGCCAGACTCTTGCCTTTATCTATACGATGAAATTCTTCTCGGATAAGAGCAAGATCGTCCATTTCTCAAGGCCAATCTTCCAGATAGACTGGCGTATCGCCAAGCAGTCCCTGGCTATCGGTGTCGGACCTTTCCTGATGAATGCCGCCGCTTGTCTAGTGTCAATGGTGATCAATCAGCAGCTTGGCAAATATGGTGGCGATATGGCTATCGGCGCCTACGGTATCGCAAACAGATTTACGATGTTCTTTGTTATGATCTGCATGGGCTTCAACCAAGGTCTGCAGCCTATCGCCGGTTATAATTATGGCGCCCGCCAGTATAAACGAGTAAAGCAGATATTTATCCTCACCGCAAAGTGGGAGGTACTCGTGACCGCTATTTGTTGTTTGTTGTCTCTTCTGATCCCTCAGGCGGCCGTGGGTCTGTTTACCAATGATCCGGAGATGCTGAAAATGGGTTCAAGCGCTTTGAGATATCTTAATATGGGCTTTGCCTTAGTTGGATTTGCAATGGTTGCAGGCAACTTCTTCCAGTGTCTGGGTATGGTCAAGATATCTATCTTCCTGTCTCTTACCCGACAGTTGCTGCTGCTTGTCCCTCTTATTTTTGTGCTTCCGCTCATCTTCGGCGATACAGGTGTATGGCTCAGCTTCCCGATCTCGGATACTCTTAGTGTAGCTATTTCTGCTATCCTTATCATCAGACTGTTCCGCAAATTTGACAAGCTCAAGGACGGCGGAGATGCAGATATCTTAGGTAGTACAATTAAATAACTCGATATGGAAAAACACCTTATAATAAATATCGGTCGCCAGTTTGGCAGCGGTGGACGACGTGTCGCAGACTGTCTCTCGCAGAAGTTGGGTATTCCTGTCTATGACAACGAGCTCATCCTCAAAGCGGCAGAAAAAAGTGGTTTTTCTGTGGACTTGTTCCGCAAGAGTGATGAGACCAAGAGCTTCTTCAGACTTGACTTCTATCGCAACTCCATCAGCGATGAAGAGCTCTTTATGATTCAGAGCAATGTGATCAATGAGCTAGCCGATGAGGGTAGCGCTATCTTTGTGGGCAGGGCGTCAAACTATATCCTTAGAGATCGCAATTGTCTGGACGTATTCCTTTCTGCTCCGCTTGAGTGGAGAGTAAACGAAGCTATGACCCGTCTAGGTCTCAGCCTTGAGGATGCTACCAAACTTGTAACCAAGAAAGATAGATCTCGTCAATCTTGGTATGACTTCTTTACTCTAGGTAGCTGGGGCGTGGCCTCTGAATACGACTTGTGCCTCGACTCCTCTATTCTTGGAGACGAAGGCACAGCCGATTTTATCATAGAATTTGCCCGTCGTCGCGGACTTTTATAGACTTAAATTGTGCCAATGAGGGCCGAAGCGTTCAAACGCCTGACGATCAAGCATTTCGCGGTCGTCTGGATGGGCGATGCTGATGAGTAGCTTAGCTCTCTCTTGGAGACTTCTGCCATAGAGGTCAACTGCTCCGTATTCGGTTACGATCCAGTGAGCGTCCGGTCTTGGAGTCACGACGCCTGCGCCCGGATTGAGCTGGGCAACAATCTTGCTTTGACCTTTGTTTGTGCGCGAAGCGAGGGCTGTGATGCTCTTGCCGCCTTCAGACATGCTTGCGCCTCTGACAAATTCGAGCTGGCCGCCGGTGCCGCTGAAGATGCGTGTGCCGATTGAGTCAGCACAGATCTGACCAGTCAAATCCACTTCCACTGCCGAATTGATGGCCTTCATGTGAGGGTTCTGGCAGATGATATATGGATCGTTGGTATAGCCGATGTCGCGCATATTCACGCTTGGGTTATTGTCGATATAAGAATAAACCTCTTGCGAACCAAGCAGGAACGAAGCAACCACCTTGCCGTTGTCAATCTTCTTGCATGCGCCATTGATCACACCTTTCTTGATGAGGCCAAGCAGGCCGTCTGCAAACATCTCAGTGTGCAGGCCCAGGTTCTTGTGGCCTCCGAGCTGAGCTGCGAGAGCATTAGGCAACGCGCCGATACCCATCTGGATGCAGTCGCCATCTTCAACCAATGCTGCGCAGTTCTTGCCGATGATTACTTCTGTAGGAGTAGGCTCGGCAAATGATGCAGTTACAAGTGGAGTATTGTCTTCTACGAGATAATCAAACTTGTCAAGGCTGACGAGGTCTCCGAGAGCATAAGGGACATTAGGGTTTACAACTCCAATCACAAGGTCAGCGCTCTCAATCGCTGCAACCGAGCAGTCAACAGAGGTGCCGAGGCTCACCCTGCCGTCTTTGTCAGGAAGGGATACATTGACCAGAGCTGCACCAAGCTTGATAAAGCCGCAACGGTAAAGTTTCTGGCTCTCGCCCAAGTGTACAGGGAGGTAGTCAGCATAGCCGGCGTTTACATTTTTTCTCACGTTTGGTCCGACAAAGAAACCTTGCTCAAAGAAGATTCCTTCATACTTCGGCTCGCTATAAGGGGCAGGGCCTTCTGTGTGGAAGTGATGAAAATGCAGATCGGTCACATCTCCTGCGTCGGCTCTTCTGCAGAGGGCCTGGATCAGACAATGTGGCACACTTGCAACGCTGCTGAGGTGCACGTGGCAGTGGGAAGGGATGTGGCTCACTGCCTCGTCGGCAGAAACATACTTGGCTGTTTTCATGTTTTAGTGATATTTCTTAGATTTGCAATCGCAAAAATAGCAATTATTATATCACTTATGCATAGTAGAGAAGAAAAAATGGCGGCTTTTGGAAGGCTGCTTGACACTATGGATGCTCTTCGCGAGAAGTGCCCTTGGAATGCGGCTCAGACGATGGAAACGATCCGCCCGATGACAGAGGAAGAAGTCTACGAACTCAGCGACGCAATCATAAAAAACGATACTCAAGAGATCAGTAAGGAAATCGGTGATCTGCTTTATCACCTTGTGTTTTATGCACGCATAGCTCAAGAACAGGGGTTGTTTGATGTGGCAGACAGCATCGAGAAGATTTGCAACAAGATGGAGTTTCGTCATCCTCACGTGTTTGGAAATCTCAAGGATAAAGAGCTTACAGCCAAGGATATAGCAGATACCTGGGAGCTTGTAAAAGTTCGTGAGAAAGATGGCAACAAGACAATCCTCTCAGGAATTCCTGATGCTATGCCGGCAATCCTCAAGGCTCTTTCTATGCAGGAAAAGGCCCGCGGTTGTGGCTTTGATTGGGAGAAAAGGGAAGATGTCTGGGATAAGGTCAGTGAGGAGTTGTCAGAGGTTAAGGAGGCTTGTGCAGAGGTGGATCAGGACCATATGGAAGAGGAGTTCGGTGACTTGATGTTTGCCGTAATCAATGCCGCAAGACTCTACGATGTAGATCCGGAAAAGGCCTTGAGCCGCACCTGCAGCAAGTTCCGTCGCCGCTTCGGGTATCTCGAAGAGCACACTCTCAAAAAAGGCCGCATGCTCAGCGAAATGACACTTGCGGAGATGGATGCTATCTGGGATGAGGGCAAGGCTCTCGGTTTGTAGCAATATCATAAAATTTGTATCTTTGTAAGTTGTATTGTAAAACCATATGCCTGATTACAAGATTGTCCAAGTAGAGAGCAGAAAGGATATCAAGGAGTTTATCAAGTTTCCTGATAGACTTTACAGAGATTGTCCGCAATATGTTCCTGCTTTGCATTCTGATCAGTATAAATCTCTCACCAGCGTCTCGACTCTCTCCTATTGCAGCCATAAGATGTGGCTTGTCAAAGACGGGAAGCAAACAGTAGGACGCATCTGTGCGATGGTTAACCCTCGCTACAACGAGAGATATAATACAAAAAGGGCAAGGTTTGGATGGTTTGATACTATAAATTCAATTGAAGTGGCCCGCCTTCTCATCTCGACTGCGGAAGCCTGGGCCAAGGAACAGGGGATGGAAGAGATCCACGGGCCTCTCTATTACAACACCTTGGGCAAGCAAGGTATGCTGGTAGAGGGTTTTGAAAATATCCCGCCTTTTAATTGTATTTATAACTATCCATACTACAATGACTTGGTCCAAGCCTTGGGCTTCGAGAAAGAGTGTGATTGGTCGCAATACAAGATGGTCGCAGATCAGGGGGTGCCTGAGAAGACAGAGAGAGTGGCAAAGATTGTCCAGCAGAGATATGACCTCAGAGTTGGCAATTTGAGCTCCCTCAAGAAGGATAAGGCTCTGGTGAGGAAGTTTTTTGAGGTATACAACGAGAGTTTTGCCGCAAACGTATACAACTTCGTCCCTATGACCGAGGCTGAGATGGATGAAGAAGCAGCAAGCGTGATGCCTTACATCAATGATAAAGCCAGTTGTATGCTTCTCTCTCCGGAAGGTGAGATTGCCGCGTTTGGTATCTCCTTCCCAAGCATCTCAAAGGCTCTTCAGAAGGCTAGGGGCAAGCTCTTTCCTTTTGGATGGATACACCTGCTGAGAGCGCTAAATGACTATGAGACCACAGATCTGATGATCAACGGAGCCGCACCGGATTGGCAGCACAAGGGCGTGAGCGCCGTATATTATAAATTGATGGCCGAGAAGGCCAAGAAAATCGGCAATCGTTGGGCGATCTCCAATCCTCAGATAGAGACCAACAGCGCCGTCAATATTTGGAACAGTTATGAGCACGAGTTGTTTATGCGACGTCGTTGCTATATTAAAAAGATAGATTAAAGACCCTATGGCAGACAACAAACTATTGGAGAAGGTACTCTCCCTGCAGGACAAATTCCAATCGCTTCAGGATCAGCTTTCAAGCCCTGAGGTGATGGCAGATATGAAGAAATTTGTCCAGCTCAACAAAGATTACAAGGAACTGCAGCCAATCATTGCAGCAGGTAAGGAATATGAACGAATGCTGCAGGACCTCGCATCTGCCAAGGATATACTTGTCAATGAGAAGGATGAGGAGTTGCGTGAGATGGCAAAAGAGGAGATCAGCGAGATTGAACCACGTATCCCTGAGATGGAGCAGAATATCAAGCTCTTGCTCATCCCTGCAGATCCGGACGATAGCAAGAATGCAATTGTCGAGATCCGTGGCGGTACAGGCGGTGATGAGGCGGCAATCTTTGCCGGAGACCTCTTCCGTATGTATCAGCACTATGTGGAGTCGCGTGGCTGGAAGCTCGAGGTTACCGACCAGGCTCCTGGTACTTCAGGCGGTTTCAAGCAGATCGTATTCAAGATCAGTGGCAACGATGGTGTATACGGCATCATGAAGTATGAGTCAGGTGTGCATCGTGTGCAGCGTGTGCCTCAGACTGAGACTCAGGGTCGTATCCAGACTTCTGCAGCATCGGTGGCGGTTTTCCCTGAAGCAGGCGAATTTGATGTGGACCTCAGCTGGGATGATATCAGACTAGACCTCTTCTGTGCCTCGGGTCCTGGTGGACAGGGTGTAAATACTACCTACTCTGCTGTGCGTCTTACCCATATTCCTTCAGGTCTGGTAGTGCAGTGCCAGGAAGAGCGCTCTCAGCTCAAGAACAAGGATCGCGCATTTGAAGAGCTTAGAACCCGTCTCTATAACCTCGAGCACCAGAAGTATCTTGACAGCGTTGCAGCAAAGCGCAAGACTATGGTGTCTACCGGTGACAGATCGGCAAAGATCCGTACCTACAACTATCCTCAGGGCCGTGTGACAGATCATCGCATCAACTGGTCAATGTACAACCTCCCTGTATTTATGGACGGTGAGATTCAGGAGTGTATCGACCAGCTCCAGATTGCAGAAAACGCAGAAAGACTCAAAGAAACAGAATAGTATTTCTAGTCTCATAAGAAACGCCGACCCTGTCAAGGGTCGGCGCTTATTTTATAACTGCCACTTTGCTGGCTTTATCTATGGCGGCGGAATGGCAACTGACTCCGACCGGGTACGGCCTTCGGCCTATCCTTCCCGGCCTTGTCGGCCGGGCCCCTTCCGCTCACGAGTCGCGGACGACTACGCCCGTCTGGAGCCAGTTGCCATTCCGCTTCCCGTGTGCGCTGAAGGTCGTTTCCGCACCCATCAGCCTCGTCAAAGCGCCTCTCGTGTGCGCCAGAGGCCGTTTTCGCACACGAAGTGTCTAGAATACCTTACGGAACGCGATGCAGGCGTTGTGACCGCCGAAGCCAAATGAATCGCTGAGTCCGAGAGTGAGCTCTGCCTTGACGGCTGCGTTTGGCGTGTAGTCAAGGTCGCATTCTGGGTCAGGGGTGTCAAGGTTGATGGTTGGCGGAACGATGCCGTCTTGCAGCGCGAGCACAGTGGCTGCGGCCTCTACTGCTCCGGTTGCGCCAAACATATGTCCGTGCATTGATTTGGTGCTGCTGATGTGGCACTTCTGCGCAAATTCGCCGAAGGCAATCTTATATGCACGAGTTTCTGTGGAGTCGTTGAGGGCGGTGCCGGTGCCGTGGGCATTGATGTATACGCAGTCTTTATTCTGGTTAAATCCAGCTTCATCAAGGGCGATTTTGATGCACTCTGCTTGGGTGCTTCCGTCAGGACGTGGTGCAGTGGCGTGGTATGCGTCACAAGTGCTGCCATATCCGACGGCCTCTGCGTAGATGTGTGCGCCTCTCGCAACGGCTCTTTCCCATTCCTCAAGGATGATGACTCCTGCGCCGTCTGCCATTACAAAACCGCCTCGGTTGGCATTGAACGGGAGTGAAGCATACTTAGGATCCTCGCTACGAGAGAGCGCGCGTGCATTTGCAAATCCGGCAATGCCGATAGGAATAGTGCAGTGATCTGTGCCGCCGGCAATGATAGCGTCAGCGTAGCCGTGCTTGATGGCTCTGTAGGCCTCGCCGATAGCGTGAGTTGAAGTTGCACAAGCTGTTACGATGTCAATGCAAGAGCCTTGAGCGCCATATTTGATGGCAATCTGACCGCCAGCCATATCGCCGATCATCGTAGGGACAAAATTAGGCGAAACCCACTGTCCGCTCTGATCTTCGTTGAACTTGCCGAGCTCGCGCTGAATAGTCTGAAATCCGCCGATGCCGGAGCCTACGTATACGCCAAGTCGCTTAGGGTCAATGTTTTCTCCTGAGACGAGACCTGAGTCGTTCATCGCCTGGTAGGTAGCTGCCATTGCAAATATTGTAAACGGATCCTGCTTGCGGATAAAAGGCTTATCCATGCCGAAATCTTCGGGCTTGAAGTCTCTGATCTTGCCTCCAATCTTTACAGGAAGGTTTTCTGTATCAAATTCGGTGATGAGCTCAATGCCGCATACGCCGTTTTTCAGGTTATTCCAAAATGTATTAATGTCTTTACCAACACAGGAAATTACTCCCAATCCGGTAACAGCAACTCTTTTATCCATGATTCAAATTTATTCGTTAAGCATTCAAAGTTACTAAATTTCGATGATTCTTAGTATCTTTGTGAATATTTGGGTAATATATGATTTCAATTCACGACCAATTGCCGAGGTATATTATTGGTAAGTACCAACTCATCTGGACCTGTACTTTTACGGCCCTCTTTGCGCTCGTGTTTATCCTTCTGAGAGTCCCATTTTCTCATAATGCGTGGTTTGAACTAGAAATCAGTCAGGCGTTTTCTTTGACTGTTATATTTATACTCATTTCTGCTTTTATCGTGATTGCGAGCAAGATGCTGATCTATCGCAGAAGAAATGACATAAACTTTACAGTTCTGCACTATGTGCTTTGGAGTATCGCAGAAGTGCTGGTTGTCAGTGCGGTTTATACCTACTTCACTCATCAGGCTGTTATCAATGATATAATTGATATTCACGGGGATAGTTACGATAAGATTTTTCTCTCGGCGTTAGCTTTTACTATTGTGGCTATCGGAGTGCCAAATGCAATCTCAGTGCTCTATCATAGCTATGCTCATCAAAACAATACAATCCGTTTGATGAATTATGGCAATGTTGTCAGCGACACACCGGCAAAGCCTTATGAAGAAAAACGCATCACTCTTTTTGATAACAACGGGGTGTTGAAGTTTTCCATCAACTCAGAAAACCTTTATTTTATCGAGTCTGACGACAACTATATAAAAGTCTGGTACTCAGATAGTGACGGTGAGATAAAGCAGTATATGCTGCGTTGTCGTCTGAAGACTATAGAGGAGAGTTTTGCGGATTCCGATCTGGTGAGATGTCACCGCAAATATGTGGTAAATATCACTAAGGTTGAGATACTTCGTGCAGAGAAGGAGGGCTATCGCATCTCTCTTAACCTTGACGGTATCGATTATATTCCGATTTCAAAGACATACGAGAAAAATGTTCTTGCAAGATTTAATTCACAGTAAATAATTATGTGGCAGAGAATACAGACACTTTATTTGTTTATCTCAACAGTACTCTCCGTACTGATGCTTTTTCTTGAAAAGGCAGACGGTGTGACATTTACATCATATGTGCCTTATCTGGTGTTGATCATTATCATTTCGCTTCTCAATATCCTTGCTTTGACAACGTGGAAGTTCAGGGTTTTTCAGATGCGCACATCCAACTTGTCGGCAATCATAAGCGTTGCTTTGCAGGCTTGGCTTGCTGTCGATTATTTTACAACTCACGACGTGTTGATTTTTCACGTCACTGTGCTTTTCCCTCTTGCTGTGGTGGTGCTCAATATCCTTGCTTCCCGCAATATCTTTGCGGACGAGCTGTTGGTACAAAGCGCCTCTCGTTTGAGGAGTTCTAAACGTAGAAAGAAATAACATTTCAAAACAAAAATAACCATGAGAATTCCAGAATCAGAATTGATAATCAATAGCGACGGCTCGGTTTTTCATCTTCACATCAAACCAGAGCAACTAGCTGATAATGTCATACTTGTGGGTGATCCTGGTAGGGTTGAGATGTTTCGTCCGTTGCTGGATGAAGTAGAGTGCGAAGGCGCTTCCAGAGAGTTTGTGTGGATCACAGGAAACTATCGCGATCGCAGGTTTACAATCCTCTCTACCGGCATCGGAACAGACAATATCGATATCGTGATGACCGAGCTTGACGCTCTCGCAAATGTGGACTTCCAGACACGCGAAGAGTATCCGGAGCATCGCACACTTAACGTCTTGCGTATCGGAACTTGCGGAGCTATCCAGCCGGAGATTCCGGTGGGAGCGTTTATCTTCTCCCACATTTCTGTCGGATGTGATGGCCTGCTCAACTGGTATGAAGGCCGTGATAGTATAGCGCTTCTCGATTTTGAAGAGGCTTTTGTTGAGCATGTGCATTGGAATGAGAAGCTTCCTGCGCCATATTTTGTGAAGGCAAGCGATTACTTGATCGAGAGATTTAAAGACTGCACATATAAGGGCATGACTATCTCAGCTTCAGGCTTTTATGGCCCTCAGGGCAGGGTAGTGCGCCAGGGTCTGGCAATGCCTAACATGCTTGAAGATTTTGAGAGCTTTGAGCACAAAGGCTACAAAATTACCAACTTTGAGATGGAGGGCTCTGCCCTTGCCGGCATGGCAGCCAAACTCGGTCACAATGCAGGCACAGTGTGCTGCGCTATCGCTCACCGCTATCACAAGGATGCCAACCCTGACTACAAAGCCAGAGTTGCTGAATTGGTAAAACTATCGCTTGATAGATTGGCGGACTAGGAGATATCCTTTTCTTCCCCGCTTTGAACATACAGCTTGGAAAGTTGAGCCCCAAGCATAGCCATAAGCTCCTTCTTTGGGAATTGACTCCCGGGTTGGAGCTTTGCTTTTTTCTCCAGCTGAGCCTTGATGCGGTCATAGTCATAGCCGTGGGCTTCCAGCCAGTTTCTGGTGATGTTGTCCTGGCTGCGTGACAGTGCCAGAAGCAGGTGCTCGGGTTTTACGAGCGGTTCCTTGGTTCTGAGCGCTTCGTAGGCCGCCATTGACACGAGCTGCTGACTGGACTTTGACGGTTGAATCTTGTCATACAAGTCATAAGGCACGCTCTCTTTCTGGAAAATGCCCGAATCAATGCTGCTCTTGAGTTCGCTCAGGTCGGCGCCTAATTCGGTTAAAATGCGACAAGCGGCATTGTCGGCGTGACGCAGTAATGCGAGCGTGAGATGATCCACACCGGTAGCAAGGTGACCGGTGCGCATCGCTTCATCCTTGGCATAGCCAAGAATTGTAAATAATTTGCTCGAAAATTTTATCTGCATATCGTCACAAAAGTAGCAAATAAATCCGATATTTTTCTTAAATTTGCATATTTGGAAGATTAGTTTTCCGGAGTCTCTGTCTGAAGGTAAAAATGAGGCTCTTTTGAAACAGATTTATAGAATTTTATGGATATTGAGGTAAAGAATCCTGAGGTGGCTCAGGAAGAAGTGAAAGGATTTATTGAGCAGGTTGAGATCGATCATGAGATGCGCACTGCCTACATCGATTATTCGATGTCGGTGATTGTGTCAAGAGCACTCCCTGATGCAAGAGATGGTTTGAAGCCTGTGCAGCGTCGTGTGCTCTTCGGTATGGATGGCCTGGGACTTAACTATAGCGGAAAGACCAAGAAATCAGCGCGTATCGTCGGTGAGGTTCTCGGTAAATTCCATCCACATGGAGATTCGAGCGTATACGATGCGATGGCTCGTCTGGCACAGAACTGGAATCAGCGTTATCCGCTTGTCTTCGGTCAGGGTAACTTCGGTTCTATGGACGGAGATCCTGTGGCAGCGATGCGTTATACTGAGGCAAAGCTTGAGAAGATTTCTGATGAGATACTTGGCGATATCGACAAGAATACAGTCGATATGATGCTCAACTTTGACGACTCTCTCACTGAGCCGACTGTTCTTCCTACCAAGGCTCCTCTTCTGATGCTCAATGGCTCTTCAGGTATTGCTGTCGGTATGGCGACAAATATGGCGCCTCATAACCTCAGCGAGTGCTGTGATGCCATCTGTGCCTACATTGACAACCCGGATATTGATGTCGAGGGTCTGATGGAGCACATCAAGGGTCCTGATTTCCCTACTGGCGGTATCATTATGGGTCGTCAGGGTATTGTCGATGCCTACTCAACCGGTCGTGGCCGAGTAGTGATCAGAGCAAAGACTGAAATTGAAGAGACAGAAAACGGTCGCGAGGTGATTGTAGTGACCGAGGTTCCATATATGGTCAATAAGGCTGATATGCTTTCCCGCATCAGCGAAATGATCCACGACAAGAAGATTGAGGGCATCTCAGATATCCGCGAGCTCACCAACCGCGACGGTATCCGCATCGAGTTCCTTGTGAAGAAAGATGCCAATGCCAATGTCGTCCTTAACACGCTATTCAAATATTCTGCCCTCCAGAGCAGTTTCTCAATAAACAACGTGGCACTTGTCGGCGGACGTCCACGCACTCTTACCCTCAAGGATATGATTTCTACATTTGTGGATTTCCGTCACGAGGTTGTAGTGCGCAGAACCCGTTTTGAGCTTGAGAAGGCTCAGAAGAGAGCTCACATCCTTGAAGCTCTCCTCCGTGCGATTGATGTCATCGATGAGATTATCGCCATCATCAAGGCCTCAAAGAGTGTTGATGAAGCTAAGTCAACTCTTATGGAGCGCTTTGAGTTTGATGAGATTCAGGCGAGCGCAATTGTTGAGATGCGCCTTCGTCAGCTCACCGGTCTCGAGAAAGAGAAGCTTCAGAACGAATACGAGGAGCTCGCAAAATTCATTGCCAAGTGCCTTGAAATCCTTGCCAGTGATGAGCTTCAGCTTGGTATCGTGAAGAGTGAGTGCCAGGAACTGAAGGCTAAATATGGCGATGCCCGCCGCAGTGAAATCACTCTCTCGGAAGAGGACTTCAACCCAGAAGATTTCTATGCTGACGAGGATGTTGTCATCACAATCTCTAAGCTAGGTTATATCAAGCGCACACCGCTTTCTGAGTTCCATACCCAGTCAAGAGGTGGCGTGGGCAAGAAGGCAAGCGCAACACGCGATGAAGACTTTATCGAGCATATCTATGTTGCAAATATGCACTCGACAATGCTCTTCTTCACCGATAAGGGTATGTGCTACCGACTCAAGGTATATGAGCTTCCAGAGGGATCTCGCACATCAAAGGGTAGAGCAGTACAGAATCTGCTTTCTATCGATGCTTCAGATTGCATCCGTACATACCTCAACGCTAAGAGCATAGAGGATCCTGAATATACTGAAAATCACTTTGTTACCCTTATCACCAAGAAGGGTATCGTTAAGAAGACAACTCTTGCTGAGTATGCCAACAAGCGTTCTCGCAATAAGGGTATCATCGCAATTACAGTTAGGGAAGATGACGAGCTTCTTGATGCACTCCTCACAGATGGCAATAGCGAGATCATGATTGCTGCCCGTGCAGGACGCTGCTGCCGCTTTGATGAGAAGGAGCTCAGAGCTCTTGGAAGAAACGCTTCAGGTGTCAAGGGTATCTCGATTGAGGATGACGATGAAGTGATCGGCGCACTCGCATACAATCCTGCTGATGCTGAGTCTGCTCAGAAGACTGTCCTTGTTGTTAGTGAAAATGGTTTCGGTAAGAGATCGGATGTAGACGAGTACCGACTTACATCAAGAGGTGCCAAGGGTGTCAAGACAATCAACATCACAGATAAGACTGGCCCGCTTGTTGCAATAAAGAGTGTAACAGAGCAGAATGACCTGATGATTATCACTAAATCCGGTCTTACAATCAGAATGTCTGTTGAGGATATCAGAGTGGCCGGAAGAGCAACCCAGGGTGTTAAGTTGATTAATCTCAGAGAAGGTGATGCTATCGCAGCGGTATCACCGGTTGCCAAGGAAGAGGCAGAAGAAACAAGTGAAAATTCGTAAAACATAATTCTTATAAGAAATGAAAAAGATTTTTTTAGTTTTGGCAATCGCTGCCTCATTGCAGGCAATCGATGCACAGGCGCAGGTAAAATCTCCAGCAGCTGCAAAGAGTGCTGTTGAGAAGGCTGCTGCCGCAACAACAAATCCTAAACAGAACACAAAAACTGCTACTTGGATTAAATATGGCTCTGCTTTGATGGATGCCTATGATGCAACTGTAGGTAGCATATGGGTAGGTATGTCAGGACAGGAGCTTACTCTCCTTTCTGGTTCTGAGAAGCCTCAGAGTCAGGAGGTTGTAGAAATTAATGGCCGTCAGTTCACAAAGATGGTTTATTCAACCAAGAATCTTTATGTTAATGAGAACGGTGCTCTTGAGATTATTGAAGTTACCAACCCTGTAGTTGAGGCTCCTCTTGCTAAGGCTGTAGAGGCTTATGCAAAGGCTGCTGAGTTTGACGCAAAGGGTCAGAAGACAAAGGACATCAAGGAAGCTCTTACAACTATCTCTGGCAAGTACTATGAGGAGGCTTACTCAGCATATGGTCTTGGCGATATAAAGGGCGCTTCTGAGCTCTTTGAGAAGGCATACAACGCTAAGAATACTGCACCTCTCAGCCAGATCGATACTAACGCTCTCTATAACGTAGCATTTACTGCTTGGCAGGTTGCTGACAACGCTCGCGCTAAGAAGTATTTCAACGAGTGCTTGGCTGTCGGTTATGCAGGTGAGGATGGTGATGTATATGCAAAGCTCGCAGAGATCGAGGACAAGGAAGGCAATAAGGTAGAGAGCAAGAACATCCTTGAGAAAGGTTTTGAAGCTTACCCATCAAGCCAGGCTATCCTTGTAGGTCTCATCAACTACTACATCTCAAGCGGTGAGGATACAAACCGTCTCTTCCAGCTCCTTGACAATGCAAAGAAGAACGAGCCTAACAACGCATCACTCTACTATGTTGAGGGTAACATCCACCGTCAGCTCGGTAATGGTGAGGCTGCTATCGCTGCATACAACAAGTGCTCAGAGATCAACCCTGAGTATGAGTTTGGTTACATCGGTGCAGGTATCTACTACTATGAGCTCGCTGTTAAGCTTCAGCAGGATGCTGACCTCGAGATGGATAACACTAAGTACCAGGCTCTTCTCGGTGAGTTTGAGGTGGCACTTAAGAATTGTGTTGAGCCATTTGAGAAGGCATTTGAGCTTTCAAAGGATGCTGAGGTTAAGGTAAGTGTAGCTGAGTACCTCAAGAACGCTTGCTTCCGTTTCCGTAACGAGAGCGCTGAGTTCCAGGCTAAGTATGACAAGTACAACGCAGCAAGCCAGGGTAACTAATCTATGATGCCGCTTGCGGCCTTGACTCTTTCATAGGTCGCAATCATATTATCATAATCTGAAGGGGTGAGCCAGTCGCTACGGCGCGAGGCCCACTCCTTCACTTTTATAGTCTTATAATTATCAGAGAGCATTCCCGGCAGACTGCACCAGGTAAAAGTAAACTCCGGCTCGAGCATCTCTGCCTTCTTGCTGCCCGGCTCTCGCACCATAGTCAGGGTTACCATCAATCCAATCCGTGTATTGCGCGCGCTCATATTGGACACCACATTGCCAAGCGAATAAATCACCGGTTTGCCCTGAATGGTTTTATAGTCCTGCACGACGTGAGGGTGCGCCCCGATAATAGCATCTACTCCGGCATTGATCAGCATCTCTGCCCAGCGCTGCTGGAATTCGTCGTGACTAAGCGAATATTCAGTTCCCCAATGTGGCAAGGCAATCACAAAATCGGCACCTTGCTCTCGTGCGGAGCGGACCGCTGCAAGAACTTCCTCCTCGCGTGCATAAAACACTTTGGGCCAGCGAGTTGAGGCTCCCAGATTGGTGCCGTATGTGAAGTTAATCAGGGCTACATTTATCCCTCTTCGGAATATGTAGATCGGGTAACGCTGCTGCATATCCTCCTCGTTATAAGCAGCTCCTGTGTGTTTGACGCCGAGGCTGTCGGAGAGTTGATTGTATATTTCAAGAGTGCGTTTCAAGCCGGCACTGCCTCTGTCTAGAATGTGGTTGTTTGCCGTGAGGAAGACGTCAATTCCGCAATCTTCGGCAAGGTATTTGGCAAAGGAATCCGGGGTGGAAAAGGCGGGGTATCCGCTATATGGCTCGCCGCCCAGACTGAACTCAAGATTTGCAGCACAGAAATTGGATTTTTTCAAGTCATCGCTGATCTCGGCAAGGAACTCTTTATGGTCGTATTCAAGCTGTCGCGAGTGCATCATCACGTCTCCTATGAAGCTGATACTGAGCGTGTCTGGAGTGTTTCTAAGCTTGTCTGCCTGTGCGCTTGAATGAAGTGCACAGAAAAGCATAAGAAATGTGATAAAATATGTTCTTAGTTTAGTCATCTTGTACAAAGATAATTATTAAATTTGCAACTTATGAAAAAGTGCCTTTTAATTACTCTGCTATGCTCTGTTGCATTGCTTGTTAGCTCCTGCGATCTTTTTAGGAAGATGGCAGGTCGTCCCACATCTGCAGATATAGAGCAGAAGCGTGCTATGATCGAGGCTCAGAAAAACGCACATGAGGAGAGACTGGACTCTATGGATGCTGTTCAGAAGCAGATCGCTGACTCGTTGGCAGTACTTGATTCGCTAAGGCTAACCAACTCTGCCGTCCTCTCTTCCAGACAGCTGACCGCGGAGTCAAAATCAAGCCTGTCGGCACGTTATTATGTGATCGTAGGTGCTTTTGGAAAAATAGAAAATGCAAAGAAGCTGGTTGCTAAGGCCGAAGCAAATTCTTATAAAGCAGAGCTGATTGCCTATGCCAATGGTTTTACAGCAGTAGGAGTGTGTGCGTCGGATAATCTTGCAGATGCCTATGCTCGACTTCAAGAGGTGAGACAGAGCGGCTTCTGCCCGGATGCGTGGATTTTAGACAATAAGTAGTATGCACAGATTTATCTACATATTTGCTTTTATGCTCTTGAGCTTCAATCTTCAGGCTCAGGTGGCATTATGGGACCAGTTGA
>JAFNUQ010000002.1 GCA_017383945.1 Bacteroidales bacterium
GTATAATCTCTTCCCTCTTGCGGATATCCTCAAGGAACTCCTGGAGATTACTCAGAAGGAAGTGAAGTGTGGGGTAGAGATAGAGTTTGCGGCAGACCTTGAAAGAGGTGATGAGTATCCGGCTATCTTTAATGTTCTTCAAGTAAGGCCAATCTCCTCTGACGGAATGTTTGCCAAGATCAATTGGGATGATATAGATGTGTCTGACCCTGTCATCTGCTCTGATTGTGCAATCGGTCCGGGTTGGATAAGTGGTGTGAGTGATATAATATATCTCAAGCAAGATAGCTTTGATGTGTTGAAGACTCGTGAGATTGCTGCTCAGATGAGAGAGCTCAATGTGAAGATGAGGGAGCAGGGACGCAACTATGTGCTCGTGGGATATGGCCGTTGGGGCTCAAGTATACCATCGCTCGGAGTGCCGGTGCAGTGGAGTGATATCTCAGAGGCAAAGCTGATTGTTGAGTGTTGTCTTGAGCATTTCAGAGTTGATCCAAGTCAAGGAACTCACTTCTTCCAGAATATGACTTCCTTCGGAGCGGGATATGTCAATGTCAATAGTTTTGCCAGGTCTGAAGATAGCTTTGATGTGTCAAAATTGGATCAGATGCCTGCCGAATATGAGAGCGAATTCATCAGAATGGTGCATTTTGAGCAAGAATTAAGCATCTGCGTTGACGGAAGAGCCGGAAAAGCTGTTGTCTCTTGTAAGTAATTATAATACACGCAATAAAACATAAATGTTAAAGCGGATAACAAAAATGTTATCCGCTTAATTTTTGCTATATTTTGCTGAAATTCTAGAATTCTCCTTTGCTGACAAGGTACTCTGCAATCTGCACGGCATTGAGCGCTGCGCCTTTCTTGATCTGGTCGCCTGAAAGCCATAAAGTAATGCCGCAATCGTTGCTCAAATCCTTGCGGACGCGTCCTACGAAGATATCATCCTTGCCTCCTGTAAAGAGTGGCATAGGGTATACTTTATTGGCTGGATCATCCTGAAGAGTGACGCCAGGAGCAGCTACAAGTGCTGCCTGTACTTCCTCTACTGACAAAGGTTTTTCTGTCTCGATCCACACGGCTTCAGAGTGTGAGCGAAGAGAAGAGATGCGCACACACATTGCAGAACACTTGACGTCAGAGTGCATGATCTTCTGTGTCTCGCTGAACATCTTCATTTCCTCCTTGGTGTAACCGTTGTCCTGGAAAACATCAATCTGAGGGATTACGTTGTAGGCAAGCTGATATGCAAACTTCTCAACAGTCGGTTCTTCTCCGCGTGCGAGCTGCTCATACTGAGTCTGCAACTCAGCCATCGCAGAGGCGCCCGCTCCTGAAGCAGACTGGTAGCTTGCAACGTGAATATTCTTGATGTGCGAGAGCTTCTCGATTGGCGCAAGCACAACCACCATCATGATAGTAGTGCAGTTTGGATTGGCGATAATGCCACGAGGGCGCACCAGAGCATCTTCTGCGTTGCACTCCGGCACCACAAGAGGCACGTCAGCGTCCATACGGAACGCGCTGGAGTTGTCAATCATCACTGCACCATGTTTGGTGATTGTATCTGCAAATTCCTTGGATGTGCCGGCACCTGCAGACACAAATGCTATGTCCACATCTTTAAAATCGTCATTATGCTTGAGCTCCTTGACTTCGTATTCATTGCCACGGAAGCTATATTTACTTCCTGCGCTACGGCTAGAGCCGAAAAGCAGCAGCTCGTCGATTGGGAAATTTCTTTCATCAAGCACGCGCAGGAACTCCTGCCCCACTGCGCCGCTCACACCTACAATTGCAACTTTCATGGTATTTGGTGATTAAATATTAGCAATGCTCATAATGTCGGCAAAAACTCCTGCGGCAGTCACGCTTGCACCTGCACCATAGCCCTGGATGAGCATAGGATGCTTGTTGTAGCGCTCTGTAGTGAGGAGAATGATGTTATTAGACCCGTCAAGCACATAGAAAGAGTGAAGATTATCTACGGCTCTCAAGGAAACGGAATACTTTCCTTCTTCCATCTTGGCAACAAATCTCCATCTCATATTCTTGGCCTCAAGCTCAGCTCTTCTGCGCTCAAAATCGGCATCGAGGCTAGGGAGCTTCTCCCAGAACTCTTCCATTGAGCAGTCAAAGAACTCCTGAGGTATGAAAAGCTGTGCTTCCACATCTTCCTGATTGAGCTCATAACCAGCTTCACGTGAGAGGATTACAAGCTTTCTGATAACATCTTTGCCGGAGAGGTCGATGCGTGGATCAGGCTCTGAGAAACCCTGCTCCTGGGCCATCCTGACAGTCTGGCTGAAAGGAATGTCCTTTGAAATGGTGTTGAAGATAAAATTGAGAGTGCCGCTAAGTACCGCCTCCATCTTGAGGATACGGTCTCCGCTGTTGCACAGGTCATTGATTGTATTGATGATTGGAAGTCCTGCGCCGACATTGGTCTCAAACAGGAACTTCACATTACTTTTTCTTGCTGCATCCTTCAGACGACGGTAGTTTGGATAGTCGGATGAGGCTGCGATTTTGTTGGCTGTGACTACGGAAATGCCGTTGAAGAAAAACTCTTCATAAAGTGCCGCAATCTGCTCATTAGCAGTACAATCCACAAAAACGGAATTGAAAATGTTCATCTTGATGATCTCTTCCTTGAGTTTCTGCGGATTGATGTCTACGCCACTCTCCAGCTTTTCTCTGAAGCCTGCGAGTTCGATGCCGTTGCGGTCAAAAATTGCCTTTGTGCTTCTCGCGATGCCGACGATATTGATCTTCAGGTTGCGTTCGCGCATGAGCTTCTCGCGCTGCGAAGCAATCTGCTCGAGCAGCTGTCCTCCCACAGTGCCCACGCCACAAAGGAAAATATTGAGCTCCTGGAATTCCGAGAGGAAGAAGCTGTCGTGGATCACATTCAGTGCCTTGCGAAGCTGTGCACGGTCAATGATAAATGAAATGTTGATCTGTTTTGAGCCTTGGGCGCACGCAACAACGCTGATGCCGCTGCGGCCGAGGGTGCTGAAGAGCTTGCCTGCCACCCCGGGGTGATCTTTCATATTTTCGCCGACAATGGCTACTGCAGCCAGACCGTCTTCGCGCTTGATAGGGAAGATAGCTCCTGTGCTGATCTCCTGGGCAAATGCCTTGCCGAGGACTTCGCACGCGAGTGCAGCATCTGACTTGCTCACGCCAATCGAAATGCCTGTCTCAGAAGCGGATTGGCTCACTAGGAAGGCGCTGATGTGCTCTCTTGTGAGAGCGCTGAATATGCGTGCATCTACACCCACGACTCCGACCATTGAGGTGCCGGAAAGCGTGATGAGCGAGATATCGTCAATAGAAGAAATGCCCTTGATGGTCTTGCCATCCTGGGATGTGTGTGCGTTGATGGTTGTGCCTGGTGCGGCAGGGTTGAAACTGTTCTTGATAATGATCGGGATGCCCTGAGTGCACACAGGATAAAGGGTAGGCGGATAGATTACCTTGGCGCCGAAGTTGCTGAGCTCCATCGCTTCTGCATAGGACATCTGCTCAATTACATAGGCGGTGTTGATCATTCGCGGATCTGCTGTCATAAATCCGTCTACGTCTGTCCAGATCTCCAGGCATTCGGCATTCAATGCCGCTGCAATCAGGCTCGCGCTGTAGTCTGAACCTCCTCGGCCGAGCAGGGTTGTCTCTCCGCTCACGGCGTCTGAGGCGATGAATCCCGGCACGATTGCTATGCCGCTTTCAGTGCTGTATTGGCCGAAATGGCTGCGAATGCAATCTGTAGTTAGGGCGCTGTCCACGATGGTTGAGCCCTCTGAAAAGCGAGTCTTGATGAAGTTCAGGGCGTTGGCTGTTTCTGCCTCCGGAATGCTAGCAGCAAGGATTTCTGAAGAGAGTCTTTCTCCAAAGCTGAGCACTTCGCAGTAGGTTTTTGCCGGAAGTACGTGGAGCAGGAAGATGCCTTCGCAGATATTCTCAAGCTGGAGTAGGAGAGTGTCTATCTTGTGACTAAGAATATTGCGCTGCTCCTGAGTGATGCTCAGGTTGCGCACCACGCTGATATGAGCATGTCTGATTTCGGAGAGAGTGTCCCTGAAGTCTGCGTTACCACTCTCTGCCATCTTGGCTGCGGCAATGAGCTTATCAGTGATCCCGCTAAAGGCTGAAACCACTACTAATACTTTGTCTTTATGAGACTTAATGATATTGCCTACTCTCAAGATGCCTTCGAGGTTGGCAATAGAACTTCCACCAAACTTCAGAACTTTCATCTACTACTACTTTAGTGTTTGTAAAAATAAATCTTTCAAAAATAGAGATTTTCCTTTTTTGGTGCAATAGCCAGCTTACTATTTTTGTCAAGCTCTTTGATATGTCATCAAAAAAACCGAAATTCGTCAGATTTATTGTTTTTCCGGTTATGAAGGTTTTTTCTCAGCAACAAGTACTTAGTGCATGCGAGGCATCCAATGTAAAGGACCTTGCTCACGCTACTATCGGTGAAGTGCTTCTCACAGCACAATACCTTGAGCGTAGTACTGGAATTCCGTTTGTGAGGATGGACCAAGGCTCTCCAGGACTATCTGCCAATTCCTACGGCATCGCAGCGGAAAAGGCTGCCCTTGATGCAGGCGTGGCAAGCCAATATCCGCCGGCTGCCGGTATTCCAGAGCTCAAAAAGGCTGCTTCTGACTTTGTTAAGGCATTTGTCAATATTGATATATCTCCGCGTTCCTGCGTTCCTACTACAGGCTCTGTAGCTGCTTCATTTGGCTCATTTATAGCTTGTTGTCAGCGCATTCCGGGTAAGGATAAAGTGTTGTTTATCGATCCTGGATTTCCAATTCAGAAATCACAGCTCAGGGTTCTGGGCATAGGATGGAAGGAATTTGACATATATGAGCATCGTGGAGCTGAAGCGCTTGAGAAAAAGCTTGAAGAGCAGCTCGCGCCAGGTGATGTAGCAGCAATCATTTATTCCAACCCCAACAATCCTGCGTGGATATGTCTTGATGAGCAGGAACTTGAAGTGATCGGACACCTTGCTGATAAATATGACATTGTGGTGATGGAGGATCTTGCCTACTTTGCGATGGACTATCGCCGGGATCTCTCGCATCCATATCAGGCACCTTATGTGCCAAGCGTGGCGCGTTATACCGACAACTATATCATGATGCTCTCTGCATCAAAGATTTTTAGTTATGCCGGACAGCGCATCGCGCTTGCGTGCATCAGCGATTGTCTTTATGAAAAGCAATATGAGGCACTTGCGACTCGCTATGCCGATAGCGGCGTGTTTGGCGTGACGCTCACTGCTTCAATACTTTATATGATTACAAGCGGCTGTACTGCCAGCACGCAGGCCGCCTATGCCGCAATGCTTCGCCTGAGTTGCGAAGGCAAAATAAATTTTGTCGAGGATACTCGCGAATATGCCCGCAGAGCGGCAAAAATGAAAGAAATATTTACTCGCCATGGTTTCTATGTGGTCTATGACAAGGATGTCTGCGGCCCGATAGGAGACGGATTCTTCTTTACGCTTGGTTATCCGGGAATGAAGGGATCGGAGCTCCTTCTAGAATTGATGCACTATGGTGTCAGTTGCATCAATCTGGCTACCACAGGAAGTGGTCAAGAAGGAGTGAGGGCGTGCACAAGCAGAATGACAGAAGATCTTTATGCTGTGCTGGATGAGAGGATGGCGGAGTTTGCACAAGACCACCCGATTAGATGAGATACAATAAGTTACATATAGACAATAAGTTTGTCTTTGAGTCTGGAGAGAGCATCCCTTCTCTTGACTTGGTATATCACACCTCAGACAGGGATTATACTCCATCAGAGAAGGTCGTGTGGATATGTCACGCGCTCACCGGTAACTCAAACCCTGAAGACTGGTGGGGGCAGATGGTGGGTAAAGGCTGTCTATTTGATCCGGAAGAGTACTACATAGTGTGTGTCAATATACTATGCTCGCCCTACGGTTCAAGTGGTCCGTCAAGCATTAATCCTGAGACGGGTAGGCCCTATCTTCTGAACTTTCCTCGCACTACAATAAGAGATATTGTCAATGCTAATATCCTAGTGCGCAAGCATTTGGGTATAGAAAGCATAGATCTGATGCTGGGTCCTTCGATCGGCGGTTTCCAAGCTCTTGAGTGGGCTGTGATGGAGAGGAATGTAATCAAGGAAGTGGTCTTTCTTGCCACTTCAGACAGAGTTACTCCATACCTGACAGCATTCAATGAGTCGCAACGTATGGCTCTTCTTGCCGATCCTAGTTTTATGGCTGCTCAGAGTCTGGATGGAGGTAAGGCCGGACTTGCTTGTGCTCGCTCGATCGCTTTGATCTCATATCGCACATTTGAGGGATATAATCTGACTCAAAAGGAAAAGGAAGACGATACTCTCTTTGCCGACAGAGCCTGCTCATATCAGCGCTATCAGGGCAAGAAATTGGTTGACCGCTTTGATGCATACTCCTATTGGTATCTCACATATTCCCTTGATAGTCAGAATATTGGCCGTGGAAGGGGCGGTGTGGAAGCGGCTCTCTCTACACTCAAGAGCCGTTGCCATGTGATAGGTATCGACTCTGATGTACTTTTCCCTCCGGCACACGGACGCAAGACAGCGGCCGATATCGGCAACGCGGATTACCACGAGCTTTCCTCAATCTTCGGGCACGATGGATTCCTTGTTGAGAACGATAGTCTCATCCAGATACTCAAGCCTATCCTGGAGTCAAGTATGAATAGAAAATAAAACAAATATATGATAGTAATGAAATTTGGCGGAACCTCAGTGGGCACCGCACAACGCATCAAGAATGTTGCAGGATTGATCACCAAGAGCAAAGGCAATTTTGTTGTTCTTTCTGCAATGTCTGGCACTACCAATAGTCTTGTTGAGATCTCCGATTATCTCTATAACAAGAACAAAGAAGGTGCAATAGACGCAATCTCTTCTCTGGAATCCAAGTATGCCAAGGTAATCCGTGAGCTCTACAGCACGGAGTCTGCCTCAAGCAAAGCAAGTAACTATGTGGCGTCTGTTCTTGATTATCTCAAGACATTGACAAAGCAGCTGTTTACTTCTGTGGAAGAGAAGATTGTCGTTGCTCAAGGCGAGCTCATCTCAACTCATCTGATGGCCTACTATCTTGAAGAGCAGGGAGTTAACCTGTGCCTTCTGCCGGCTCTTGAGTTTATGAAGATTGATATCCAAGGAGAGCCTAACAGTGACTATATACGTCAGAGATTGACCGCACTTCTGGAGCAGAATCCGGGAGCGGATCTCTACCTGACTCAAGGATTTATCTGCTTGAATCATCACGATGAGATTGATAATCTCCAGCGCGGAGGCTCTGATTATACTGCTTCTTTGATTGGCGCAGCTCTAGGCGCGGAGCAGATCCAGATATGGACAGATATCGATGGTATGCACAATAATGATCCACGCATCGTGGAGGGTACCAGCGCGGTGAGACAGCTGCATTTTGATGAGGCAGCAGAGCTTGGCTACTTCGGTGCTAAGATACTTCATCCGACTTGCGTGCAGCCTGCTAAATTTGCAAATATCCCTGTGCTCCTGCTGAATACCAACGATCCGTCTGCGCCTGGCACCGTCATCAGCAATACTCTTGCTCACGGCGGCATCAAGGCTGTTGCGGCTAAAGACAACATCACTGCAATCCGCATCAAGAGCTCGCGTATGCTCCTGGCCCACGGTTTCTTGCGCAAGGTATTTGAAATTTTTGAGAGTTACCAGACGTCTATCGATATGATCTGTACATCTGAAGTAGGTGTTTCGATGTCTATTGATAACACGCTGCATCTCAATGAGATAGTTAGAGATCTCAAGAAGTATGGTACAGTCTCTGTCGATCTTGATATGTGCATTGTCTGCGTAGTGGGTGATATGGATTGGGAGAATGTCGGATTTGAGAGCAGAGCTATGGAAGCGATGAAGGATATCCCTGTACGTATGGTTTCCTATGGCGGAAGCAATTACAATATCTCTTTCCTCGTGAGAGCAGAGGATAAGGTGGCAGCTCTCAGAAGTCTTAGTAAATGTCTTTTTGAATAATGCTGAAAGGTAGTTTCCCAATAGAAAAGTTTCAGGGGCTTCGCACTCCTTTCTATTATTATGATCTTCCGCTGCTGCGACGCACTTTGGATGCGATTGAGCAAGCAGTGGCAGGGGAGGAGTTATATAAGGTCCACTATGCAATCAAGGCCAACTACAATCCTGTGATTCTTAGAGAAATCGCAGCTCGTGGCCTGGGTGCGGACTGTGTGAGCGGAGGAGAGGTAAAAGCGGCCCTTGATGCCGGATTTGCTCCCGAATCTGTGGTTTATGCAGGTGTGGGCAAGAGTGATGAAGAAATTCGCTTTGCGCTCAATGCAGGGATTTCGCGTTTCAACGTGGAGTCTGCTGCTGAGTTGGAGGTAATCAACGAGATTGCCGCTTCTCTTGGCAAGGTGGCTCCTGTGAGCCTGCGAGTCAATCCTGATATCGGAGCGCATACTCACGCAAATATCACTACAGGACTGGCCGAGAATAAATTTGGTATCAATTACGAGCAGTTGGAGGATGTGCTAAGACTTGCGATGAGTCTGGAAAATGTCGCATATAAAGGCCTGCATTTCCACATCGGATCGCAGATTCTTGATATGATGGATTTTGTTGCGCTTTGCAACCGCATCAATCAGCTTGCAGGAAATTTGCATCGTGCAAGACTCCCTCTAGGAGATATAAATGTCGGTGGCGGTCTGGGTATCAATTATGAGCATCCAAATCACCTTGATATTGCGGATTTCAAGGCCTATTTTGCGACCTTTAAGCGCACTCTCGATCTCCCTGAGGGTACAGCGGTGCACTTTGAGCTAGGGCGCAGTATTGTAGCCCCTTGTGGTAGCCTCATCTCTCGAGTGCTCTATGTCAAGGAGGGTACGACCAAGAAATTTGCAATCATCGATGCAAGTATGACCGAGCTCGTGCGTCCTGCTATGTACAAGGCCTACCATCGTGTAGAAAACCTCTCGTCAGGAGAGCCTGAAGAGCTTTATGATGTTGTGGGACCTGTCTGCGAGAGCAGCGATGTCTTCCTCAAGAATACCTCAATTGACAAGTGCCATCGTGGTGATTTTGTGGCGATTCGCAGCGCAGGAGCCTATGGCGAATCCATGGCTTCACGCTACAATTGTCGCCCTCTCCCCGAGAGCTTCTTTGACGTATAGAACTAATCGTGAAGATTGCCTGCGAGGTAATTATCGTAGGCTGTCATATCAATGAGACCGTGTCCGGAAAGGTTAAACAGGATAACCTTCTGCTCACCGGTCTCTTTGCATTTCTGAGCCTCTCTGATGGTTGCTGCAATCGCGTGACAAGACTCAGGTGCAGGCACTATGCCTTCAGCCTTGGCAAAGAGCACACCTGCCTGGAATGACTCAAGCTGCTTGATGTCGACGGCTTCCATTAGGCCGTCCTTGAGCAATTGGCTGGCGATTACGCCAGCACCATGGTAACGCAGACCACCTGCGTGAATATTGGCAGGCATAAAATCGTGGCCGAGAGAGAACATCGGCAGCAGCGGAGTGTGCCCAGCAACGTCGCCGAAGTCATATCTGAACTCACCTTGAGTGAGCTTAGGGCAGGATGCTGGCTCTGCTGCGATGAAGCGCGTCTGCTTGCCTTCGAGGATGTTGTGACGCATAAATGGGAATGCGATGCCGCCGAAGTTTGAGCCACCGCCGAAGCAAGCTACGACGATGTCGGGATATTCGCCCGCGAGGGCCATCTGCTTCTCTGCCTCAAGGCCGATAATTGTCTGATGCAGAGTCACGTGGCTCATTACTGAGCCGAGTACGTATTTGCAGTTTGGAGTGCTTTCTGCAAGCTCTATCGCCTCAGAAATGGCTGTGCCAAGCGAACCCTGGTTGTTAGGGTCTTTGGTTAGGATGTCCTTGCCGGCGCGGGTGGACATCGAAGGTGATGCAATCACCTGAGCACCGAACATCTGCATCAGCGAGCGTCTGTAAGGCTTCTGCTCGTAGCTGATCTTCACCTGGTAGACGGCTGCTTCCAAGCCAAACACTTTGGCTGCATATGACACAGCAGTGCCCCATTGGCCAGCGCCTGTCTCTGTAGTGATGTTGGTGATTCCTTCCTGCTGGCAATAGTATGCCTGAGCTAGAGCTGAATTGAGCTTATGGCTGCCCACCGGACTCACGGATTCGTTTTTGAAATAAATGTGAGCAGGTGTGCCAAGAGCTTTTTCCAGGCCTGTCGCACGCACGAGAGGGGTGCAGCGGTAGTTTTTGTACAGCTCTCTCACCGGCTCTGGGATGTCAATCCAGGCATTTGTCTGATCAAGTTCCTGACGACTGCACTCCTGGCTGAACATAGGGAAGAGGTCCTCAGCCTTCAGCTCCTCTTTTGTCTTAGGGTGGAGGATAGGCTGTGGCTTATTCTTCATGTCGGCCTGTATGTTGTACCACTGAGTCGGAATCTCCGCTTCGGTAAGGAAAAATCTTTTCTGATCTTTGCTCATTGTATTCAGCTATTTCTATTTTATATATGCGTCACGTGGGTCTCCGTTGGCAAGGAGAATCACTCCGCAGTATTTAAATCCATACTTCTTGAGTATGTGATGCATTATCACATTGTCTCGGTGGGTGTCAATGCGGAGTCTTCCACATCTTTCAAGCGCCCATTCAAAGCATTGCTGTGCAAACCCTTTGCTTGATTGTGCGTCAGAGTCACTGGAGATGCACGCTGCAATCCTGTGAATCACGTAGTAAGGCTCGTCATCCGGCCACTGACCTTCGTATATGATTTTGTAGGTCGGATCAGGACCCGGGATAAATGCCATTGTGCCCACAATCACATTGTCTGACTCTGCGACATAACTTACTCCGGCATCTATATCCGCTTTGATGATATCTTCGTTGGGGTAGTTGTCGTTCCACTGATTGAGATTACCGCTGCTGCGCATAATCTTGCGGGCGTCGGCAAAAATCTCCATCATCCGAGGAATATCATCATATTTTGCGTTCCTGAAATTCACAGACACAAATGTACCCAATAATTTGATAAAAGCACAACATTTTGCGGAACGAGCACAGAGTTCTTTCCCAATCCCGCACTTGGTTCCACCTCCTGGGTGCACCAGGGGCCGTTTTTGTTCACAGGAGCCACCTGAATCTACCTCTCGTGTGCACCTGCACGTTCCTCTGCACCCATCTCCCTCCTCCTGCCGCCTCCTGGGTACGTTGGAGCTAGTTTCCGCATACCAGAATCAGTCATTGTCACGGAAAGCAACTGATTCCGACCGGGTACGGCCTTCAGCCTATCCTTCCCGGCCTCCGGCCGGGCCCCTTCCGCTCACGAGTCGCGGACGACTACGCCCGCCTGGAGTCAGTTGCTTTCCGCTTTGTGTCGGCATCACTCGCCGCCCTCTCGTGTGCGCTCAGGCCCTTCTCCGCACACAACACCCTCGTTCAACGCTCTCCCGTGTGCGCCAGGAGTCATCTCCGCACCCATGTCACTCCTCCTGACGCCTCCTGGGTGCGCCAGAGGCCTTTTCCGCTCACGGGAGCGTCCGAATAGATGTAACGGACTGAGCAACAGTCGGCGAGCAGTTACAGCGGACTTGGCTGTCTGCTTGGGGTGCCCTAGCCACCCGCGACAGGCTCCACAAGGAGAGCAGCGCAAGTCCCAAATAGTGCATGACCATCCACAGTCCTATTTTGTAAGATGCTGCATATCAGCTATATAATATTTTTTATGCGTGGATGGTCATGCATACAAAAACGGACCGTCCACAGCCTGAGTTGAGATAGGGTGGATGGGCCTCGCACGGAACCAACGGCAGCGTGCCCGGTGTGATTTCAGACCGCACACCGAGCACGCTATGATTTTTCAATCTTCTTACAATCAATTATATACATTTCGCGACCGTGCCCGGTGTGTAGCATAAAAACACACCGAGCACACTATCTGATCTTTCAGATATATTCAGTGATTATGATTTTAATAGGGAGATAAAAAAGATTTCGGTAAAGATTTTGCAATAATGTTTGCGTGATTAAGATAAATGATTATATTTGCAGTAAATTAGGACTACAAAATCAACAAACGTATTTTTTCAATAAACTTTGGTGTGGGCAAATTATGCTCTCGCCATATAGGTTTATCGGTTCTTATTATGATATACATTAAAGGTTGCCACACAAGTGATGGCACAAAGTTAAACATATAA
>JAFNUQ010000012.1 GCA_017383945.1 Bacteroidales bacterium
CCTGTAACTTGACAAACCTTTGCCATTGTATATAACTTTTTTAATTAATTCATTATTAGCGGGCTGCAAATATCGTTTATAATTTTCTGATTTCCAAATCGTAACCTACAGAAATTTCATAAACCTACCCCATCTAATATTGCTCGGGAACTGACGAGCTTTATCTGTTGAGAGCCATATCACAACCGGCTTTCCGACTATATGATCTTCAGGAACAAAACCCCAATATCTTGAGTCGAGGGAGTTGTGTCTATTGTCTCCCATCATAAAGTAGTAATCTTGTTTGAAGGTATATTCGCCTGCTTCAATCGCGCTTTGCAAATCCGACTCCTCATATACTGAGATGATTCTCTGATAGAGAGGAAGATTGGCTTCTGTGAGTTTGACTGTCTCGCCTTTCTGTGGTATCCATAAAGGGCCGAAGAAGTCTCTTGTCCATCCTGAATCCTCCGTAAATGGGAAAATCTCCAAACTACATCTACTAGGATCAGTGTCAAGCTGACACTCTATACTTTCCACATTTGGAAGAGTCTTGACCTCCTCGAGCATTGCTGCTGTGAGAGGCATTGCCGGATATCCAGGAAGTGTAGCATCAAAGTAAAGTTCAGAAAGATTTAAACCCAAGTTTTCCAAAGTCTTGGAGTTTATTCTCTGTCCACTTGTCTTTACCTGATATGTGAGCTGCACACCTTTATAAATCTCCTGCTGCTCTCCATTTACCCATACAAAACCATTTCTGACTTCAAGGCTGTCTCCCGGAAGGGCTACACATCTTTTAACATAATGATCTTTCTTGTCCGATGGTCTGGAAACAATCTCAGAAATCTCCTCGACTTTTTCCTTACCATAAAAGCGGACTAGCGTATGGTAATCTTCCGCTGGGGCTGCTCGAAGTATTGTATCTCCGTGAGGGAAACAGAATACAACAACATCACCTCTTTCTACATCTCTGAAACCTTTAAGTCTACGATAGTCATTCTGGATCAGTGTCGAATATGACTCCTTACCAAAAATCGTGTTATGAGTAAAAGGTATGGTCAAAGGTGTCTGCGGAACTCTTGGACCGTATGTCAATTTGCTCACAAAGAGATGATCACCTGTTAGAAGTGAACTCTCCATTGATGAAGAAGGAATTTTAAAGGCCTGGAACCAGAATGTATTGATGAAGGTAACAACGATTACAGCAAAAATCACAGCGTCAAGCCACTCATTCCAAGCTGCAGGTTTCTCACCCTCTTTGTATCTCTTCTTCCAGAAATTCCAATGAACTTTTTTGGTGATAAAGATGTCAAATATGACAACCAGACCAAAAAGCCACCAGAAGTTTCCAAGCCAAATCACCCACAGAGTATAGAGCAAAGCCCAAAATATGCACTTTGTCCACTTATTTCGGATGATTTCCTTCAAACGCACTTAAACTACTTTACTGAGTTGATAATAGCCTCGAAAGCCTGAGGATTGTTCATTGCAAGGTCAGCAAGAACCTTACGGTTGAGACCGATGTTCTGTGCATTAAGCTTGCCCATAAACTGAGAATAAGAGATGCCATACTGACGAGCAGCAGCATTAATTCTCTGGATCCAGAGGGCGCGGAAGTTGCGCTTCTTAGCTTTACGATCGCGGTATGCATAAGTCAAACCTTTCTCATAGGTATTCTTAGCTACCGTCCATACATTCTTTCTTGACAAGAAATTACCGCGGGTTCTCTTAAGAATCTTCTTGCGGCGAGCCCTTGAGGCTACTGAGTTGACTGATCTAGGCATAATTCAATACTTTTAGAGAACCAACAATTCTTTAACTCTGGCATAATCTGCCTTTTCAAGGACAGCAAAATGGTCCAGATTTCTCTTACGTTTTTTGGTCTTCTTGGTGAGGATGTGGCTGTGGTAAGCATGCTTCCTCTTGATCTTTCCCGATCCGGTAAGCGTAAAGCGCTTTTTGGCACCGGAGTTGGTTTTAAGCTTTGCCATTGTTGATAAAAATTAAATGTTAATAAATTAATATAGTGCCCTATTTCTTTTTGTTAGGGGCAATAATCATATTCATGCGCTTGCCTTCGAGCACAGGCATATTCTCTGCGTGGCCCAAATCTTCAAGCTCTACAGCAAATCTGAGGAGCTGCTTCTCGCCCTGATCCTTAAACATAATCGAGCGTCCACGGAAGAAGATTGTCGCCTTAACCTTTGAGCCCTCCTGAAGGAACTCCTTGGCGTGCTTGAGCTTGAACTGGAAGTCGTGCTCATCAGTATTTGGACCAAAACGGATTTCCTTGATGACAACCTTGGCTGCATTGGATTTCATCTCCTTGGCCTTCTTCTTGCGCTGATACAGATACTTCTGGTAATCAAGTATCCTACATACTGGAGGATCTGCACTTGCGCTGATCTCTACCAGGTCGAGCTCGAGCTCATCTGCAAGTTTGAGTGCCTTAGCGATAGGATATACTCCCTGCTCAGGAATATTCTCGCCGACAAGGCGCACCTGCGGAGCGGTAATCTGCTCGTTTATGTTAAGTTCATTCTCGTCACGCTTTCCAGCCTGACGAGGATCCGGTCTGCGACCGCCTGGTTTGAAACCTGATGGTTTCGGTCTGTAAGGGCCTGCGATAGTTGTGTCCTCCTAGTTTTTTAACTCTTCAGCAACTGCTGATTTAATGTATTTAATGAAGTCCTCAGCTGACATGCTGCCCAGATCTTCGCCTCTACGGCGCACTGAAACAGTGCCTTCATTGACTTCTTTTTCTCCTACAATCGCAATAATTGGCACCCTGAGGAGAGAGATTTCTCTGATTCTCTTACCAAGGGTCTCATTACGCGAATCTAATGAAGCGCGAATTTCGGAATTTTTCAGCAATTCGCAAACTTTTTCTGCATAATCTGCATATTTCTCACTGACTGGCAGCACTTTTACCTGATCTGGAGAGAGCCAAACAGGAAGATGACCTGCTGTGTGCTCAAGAACAACTGCTGTAAATCTCTCCATTGAACCAAATGGTGCACGGTGGATCATAACAGGTCTCTGTTTTGAACCGTCAGCGTCTGTATATTCAAGATCAAAGCGCTCTGGAAGATTATAATCAACCTGGATAGTACCAAGCTGCCACTTTCTACCGATAGCATCCTTAACCATAAAGTCAAGCTTAGGACCATAGAACGCAGCCTCGCCGAGCTCTACTACAGCATTAAGTCCCTTGTTCTTTGTAGACTCAATGATAGCCTGCTCTGCCTTTGCCCAGTTCTCATCTGAACCGATATACTTGGTATTATTGTTAGGGTCGCGAAGTGAAATCTGAGCCATGTATTCAGTCATATTGAGAGTCTTGAATACATAGAGGATGAGATCGATAACCTTTTCAAACTCCTCCTGAAGCTGATCAGGACGGCAGAAGATATGTGCATCATCCTGGGTAAAGCCTCTTACTCTTGTCAAACCGTGGAGCTCACCACTCTGCTCATATCTATACACATTACCAAACTCAGCAAATCTGAGAGGAAGATCACGATATGAATGAGGTGATGAACGGAAAATCTCACAGTGGTGAGGACAGTTCATTGGCTTGAGAAGATATTCTTCTCCTTCCTGTGGAGTATTGATTGGCTGGAATGAATCCTTACCATACTTAGCATAGTGTCCGGAAGTCACATAGAGGTCCTTTGCACCGATGTGTGGAGTTACGACAGGAAGGTATCCCATCTCACTCTGCTTTGCACGAAGGAAGTTTTCAAGCGTGTTACGCATTACAGCACCACGAGGGAGCCAAAGCGGAAGTCCGAGACCCACACGGCTAGAGAATGTAAAGAGTTCCATTTCCTTACCAAGCTTGCGATGATCTCTTTTCTTGGCCTCCTCAAGAAGCTGAAGATGCTCTTCCAACATGCTTTTCTTAGGGAAGCTCACGCCATAGATACGTGTGAGCTGCTCACGCTCCTGATCACCACGCCAATATGCACCAGCGATTGCAGTGAGCTTGACAGCCTTGATATCACTTACATGCTTCACGTGAGGACCACGACAAAGATCTGTAAATGCACCATTTTTATAGAATGTGATTGTTCCGTCTTCGAGTTCTGAGATGAGCTCACACTTGTACTTGTCGCCCTTCTCAGTGAAGTATTTCATTGCATCCTCCTTTGACACCTGCGTGCACTCAAACGTCTCTCCGCTACGAGCAAGTTCTATCATTTTTTTCTCAATAGTAGCGAGATCTGACTCAGAAATCTGCTTATCTCCGAGATCCACATCATAGTAGAAACCGGTCTCAACAGCTGGGCCAATACCAAACTTAACTCCAGGGTAGAGTGCTTCAAGCGCCTCTGCCATCAAGTGTGCTGAAGAATGCCAGAAGGCTCTTCGAGTTTCCTGATCGTCCCAAGAACGGATTGAACCGTCGGTAAATGCAATTGTCATAGTATATTAATGTTTATAAACTTTATCTTATCTCTGACCACTTCCACATCACGGAAGTTTAGTCAGTCTACAAAGATAGGAAAAATATCATTTATTTTTTATATTTGTAATACCCAAAGAAAAAGATATTTATTATGACTGAAAAACAAAACATTTTTTGGAACTGTGCAGCAAAATCAGGCCTTGTACTTGGAGCTATTACTACAGGTTACTACCTGATCAACCTACTTATATCAAGTCTTGATGCTGGAGCTTTACTCAAAGCGACATTGAACATTGTATCTCTTGCTCTTTGGGGAGCTAAGATTTACTACTGTCTAAAAGTTTTAAAAACTTCTATGCAGAAGTACTCATTAATGGACACTGAAGCTGACAACTCAAAGGTTTTCCGTTTCGGTATGGCAGTAGCAGCACTTTCTGCTCTCATCGCAGCAGCTGTATCTCTTTGCGATATCTTGTTTATTCATCCAGACGCCGTCAAGGAGTCTCTTGATGTTCTAAAGAATACAGAAGGCATGACAGAAAGTATGATAAGCATGATGGAGGAGTTAATCCCTGCGATGCCAAACTACACTTTCTTCCTTAATCTCATCTACTGCTTCCTATTTGGAACCATTGCATCAGCAATCTATTCTAGAAACATTCCTTCAACAAACCCATTTAACAACTCTGAAGAATAATGGATATTTCTATTATAGTCCCTTCATTTAATGAAAGAGAGTCTCTCCCGGAACTTTGTTCTTGGATTGACAGGGTTATGAGTGCTCACAAGTTCAGCTATGAAGTCATCGTTGTAGACGACGGCAGCACTGACGGCACTTGGGATGAAGTCAAGAACATTTCAAAGATCAACCCAAATGTCCACGGAATCAGCTTCCGCAGAAATTACGGCAAGTCTGCAGCCCTTTACTGCGGATTTGAGAAAGCACAAGGCGAAGTTGTATTCACAATGGATGCAGATCTTCAGGATTCTCCTGATGAACTTCCTGAGATGTACAGGATGATTGTAGAAGAAGACTACGATATCGTTTCCGGATGGAAAGAGAAGAGAAAGGATAATGCTTTGACCAAGAACTTGCCTTCCAAGCTATACAACGCGACAGCTAGATGCATCACAGGCATTAAGCTTCACGATATGAACTGCGGCCTGAAAGCCTACAAGAAGGAAGTTATTAAAAGCATCGAGGTATATGGAGAAATGCATAGATATATACCTTATCTCGCAAAAAATGCCGGTTACACACGCATCACTGAAAAGAAAGTATTTCACCAGAAAAGAAAATACGGAAAGAGTAAATTTGGTATAGAAAGATTTATCAACGGATTTCTTGATTTGATGTCGCTCTGGTTTTTGAGCACATTCAGCAAGAAACCGATGCATTTCTTTGGTTATAGCGGCCTGGCGATGTTCATTATAGGTTTCATTATGGCAGTGTGGATAATCGCTGAAAAACTAATCCTACAAAGCAACGGCGAGGCATACAGAGCAGTAACTGATCAACCTCTCTTCTATCTCTCACTCCTGGCAGTAATATTAGGCGTGATGCTGTTCCTTTCAGGATTGATTGGAGAAATGATTTCAAGAAGCTCAAAAGAGCGCAATAAGTACAATATCAAATCAGAGTTATAATACCTAATTAATATAGTATAATACCCGGAGCACTTGACATGAACCCCGAAAGTTAGACAAAATACTTTCGGGGTTTTGTTATGTCTAAAAAGTATAGGAAACATGGCTATGCAGAAAGGCTAAAGTATATGCA
>JAFNUQ010000174.1 GCA_017383945.1 Bacteroidales bacterium
TGACTCGCATTCTACAGTGAGTATAAAGGATAGGAAACACATGGTAAATGGCTCTGCCACAATCACTAAGACCTGGAAATTTTCCTTTAAGAAGGGCGCTCAGATTGATCTTCAATCTACGCTAGGCTCTTCAGTGAGTTCTGCATTGCGTTCCGTATGGGTGGATCTTTCTGGTGATCTTCATCTGCGTGATGAGTTGACAGCAGCCGATGAGCCTGTAGAGTTTACAATTACCTTGACGACCCCTGCAGAAGTTTCTATAGATGGTGATAAGATAACTCTTGAGAAAAGTGGCAAGTCCTTAAAAGTTAAGCACTCCTGCAATTATCCATATACTGCAGAAGTGCTTACCAATGAGCCGCCACATTCGTATGATACTCCCAATCCGGGCAGCTGTAGATTGAGATTTACTCTTGCTGTTCCGGCAGCACAAACGGCTACCTTCCAGCTTGAATTGAAGTGATTAACCGATCATGATTGATGCGATGAGCGCAAGGATTGCGTAGAACTCAGGGAGCGCTGCGTAGATCATTGTGTTTGTAAACACGTCATGACCCTGGCTGATGCCCACGATACCGTTGGCACATACCTGACCCTGGCGGATACCTGAGATAAGGCATACAAGACCTACTGCAAGACCTACTGCAAAGTACTTAGGACCAAATGCAGCAAAATCCTTGTTGAGCCAGAGGATGAGTGCGAGGAATCCATAAAGACCCTGGGTCGCAGGAAGAGCTGAAAGAATCATGAAGTTTGATGATTTCTCAGGTGCTTTCTTGAGAGCGCCTTCTGCAGCATTGCCGGCTGTAGTTGTACCGATAGCTGAGCCTACAGCAGCTAGACCGAACATAAGTCCGAGACCGAGATAACCAAGAATTGTGTTAAGCATAATTGTTGTTTTATTAGTTTTACTTTTTGTTACTTTTTGATAGGGGAGTATGATGAGCCTGTGCCCTCATATCCTGAGTTTTTGAAAAATTCCACGAAGTTGAGTCGTAGAGGGTGTACAAATGCCCCGAGACAGCTCATTGCAATGTTGAGCACGTGACCAAAAAGCAGAATCAGGATAAATGGCAACCATTGCCAAGTAGGGTCGGTGCCCTTGACCATCTCTGCAATCTGATTGAAAGTCTGTCCTAGCATTGCACCAGAGAGTCCAAGCGCATAGAGACGGATGTAGCTGAGCACGTCTCCCAATAATCCTGAAACCATATTATATGTGTCCCAGAGGCCGGAGCCTATATTGACCAGCGGATTGCGTCCCCAACGATTGAAGATATAGATGCCAAGGGCAGAAAGCACTGCAACAGCAATGAGTATATATGTCATAAGCTGTTGAGAAACAATGCCAGTGAGGCCTATAACCAAGGTTATTATGCCACCTACTATGAGCAAAGTCCATCCGAGAGCGCTGAGGCTGTTCTTGAATCCATCTTTCTTGATGGACCATACAGCCTTCATGATGAGTGCAAGGCTGATGTGAGCTATACCTATAACAAGCGACAGAGCCATCTGCTTAGAATATGTGCCACCGGCA
>JAFNUQ010000013.1 GCA_017383945.1 Bacteroidales bacterium
ATATTTTACGCGTCCCCAGAAGCCTTTGTATTTCTCATCCAAAAGATCTGCACACCAGATGCGGAGACTTACTTCAATTGTGAAGAAGATAGTGGTAAACCAGTCCACAAAATTCAGCCATTTACCATACCTCTCAACAATACCGCTATAAGTAGAAAGGAAAACCTCAATAGTGGATATGATAATAAGTCCAATAATAGCATAATCAAGATAATTATGCCACTGTTTTGTATGAAGATCATCGTCAAACACGCGGTTTAACTCTTGCTTAATTTTTCCAACCTTCGATAGTTTCTCCATTTTCTATTGCTTACGTATTTCTTCAATAATCTTTTTTATGGATTTCACCAAGAACTCTATGGTAAAATCATCACTTAACTTTGGCAGGTGCACAAACACAGCCTTAGTTGGTAATTCATTATCAAATATCTCAGATAGAGCATGATAGTACGTACTATTGCAAACGAATAAACCTGCACTATTAGATATTTTTGAAGGTATATTGCTATTCTCTAACGCATCCTTTAATGTCTTTACAGACATATTAGAAAAGTATGCATTGCTTCCATTTTCAACTATTGGCAACTCGTGCGGACAAAAACCATCATTATCTGGATTCGCAGAATCCATCATATTAACAGCAATCCTTTCAATGTCGATATTCTGCCCTTTTCCACGCTGACCAAGCATCACTAATGCATCTGGCTTATGATTTTGTAGTAGCTTTCGGATTAGCTTTCCGGAACCAATAAAGCTTACTGGCAGCTGGACGACCTCCATATCAACTCCGCCTATAGAAAGCTGTCCTAACTGATATGCTGTCTCCCAGGATGAGTTTATATCAGAATCTCCAAATGGTTCAAAGCCTGTTAACAATACACGCATTAGATTTCTACAATACAATAATGAAAAGTTTGGCCTCCAAATTTACTTTCATTCCATTCAACAAAATAATCTCTAGATAAATCGAATCCTCGATGCGCTAAAGATATTTTTGTTTCTCTTTGCCAGTGTTTTGAACTTGAATTAAGTCCTTCACACATTGTAAACTCTTTATTATTTGAATTCTCGCGTGTAGGCTTCATATAGGCAACATCATTTGTCAGAAATACAGATAATCCTGATTGGACGGTCTCAAATCTTGCCTTAACCATTTCTATCCTTTTAACGTCTTTCCAGAAACCATACATCCCAAGATCTTGGGCTCCTTGATCCTTTACAATCACCACGTCAGCTATGTCAACTCCAAAACGAGTCAAGGATGTTTTTATCTTCTTAGTCTTATATTTCAGTTCTACTGGACAAAACTCATTACCCTTACGTACAAGGATATCCACTCTTAGTTCTGTATCCCACAAATCTTTATATCCATCAAGTAGGTTTGTTGGTACAAAATACTCAAGATCAACATCATCATAAGTGCCTACCTCATTGAGATATGTTGCCAGATGCATTTGAAAGTCTCTTTCATTGAAGAGAATATCAGTATGGAACATTCTAAGGTATGACTCTATATCAATCTTTACTATGTTAGCTAGAGTGTCCATTTTCAAAAATTACCACAGTTTTATTGCTTCTGGTATACCGGCTACAAAATAATGAGCGACAATCATCACGATGCCACCGATTATAGATAATGCGATCAGTAAACCCAAACATCCAACCCTCTGGGTATCATCTAAGTTTTGCACATATTTAGGGGGACGGATTCTGAAGCTTAGATACAAAACCAATCCAGACATAAATAGAATAGTTCCAATATCAAAAAGTAACATAGTAAAATCGGTTTAGCCAAAAATTGCAACGAATACAGCTGAGGCAATAAAAGTAACCATTATATATGCTCCCATGCCATACCCAAACTTCTTCTTGAAGACCTCCCAACTGCTTAATCTCCAGTAATCCCTTGGAGCGACAATCATATCGCCACTTATAGAATATGCAATGAAAAAACTTAGAATACCAATAATGCCTCCAAAACCATAAAGTTCATCTTCCGAAAAGAGGAAGATATCCATTCCAACCATAGCGGCCATAGCTATGACGAATGTTAAAAATGTCAGTACACGCATATCCTACCTATATTTACCTTTTACACAACCTCTTGCTTCACACTCCGCATTGAATGCGGCTAGTGTCTTCTCATCTGCACTACCACTTGTGTAAAATCCTTTTCCTTCTGGATTATAGTAGCATACCTGTGCATATAAGCCGAACACTGTATCAAACTCCTTTTCTAAACTCTTAATCTTCTTGTTGCCCGAGATTGAGATATCTCCACCTGAATCTGCACGTCTCACTGACGCAAGAGTCTTATCTTCTGGAAGTTGAGTCTTTGAAGACTCGTTTCTCATATAACTATAGAAAAGACATAATTGGAGATATGGAAACTTCTTATTGAACTCCTTCTGTAGAGTACCGATTTTCTTGTTTCCGCTCACAGAGATCTCAGTTGCTTTTTTAACCTCTGGTTTTGCAGCAGGCTTCGCTGTCACCTTTTTAGCGGCTGGTTTAGTTGCAGACTTAATCGTAGTCGTTTTCTTCGCAGTTGATTTCGCTGCTGGCTTCTTAGTTGCCGGCTTAGCTGTTGTAGTCTTCTTAGCCATAATAATATCTGTTAGTTCGTTATAGCACTAATTATGAAATGAGCGTAAATTCTGCCATTATTATGTGTAAGGGATAGGTTATATTACCAGCATTTTACTTTTTAAGCCTTGCTAAAGATTCCTTTGCATTCTCTATCTGACGTTTATAACTTTCAATACGGCTGTCGTGGCGAGCAGCAGCGTCTACTTTACTTTTGCGATAAGAAGCTTTTGATGAAGGTGTTGATGCTCGCTTAATTAGGTCTGCATA
>JAFNUQ010000175.1 GCA_017383945.1 Bacteroidales bacterium
GAATATGCCGGGAATATCGATACCATAAGGACAAGGCATGCAGTATTTGCAGTCTGTACATCTTACAAGAGGATAAGTCTCCATCAAGTCAGCAACCTCTTCAAGAAGGGCCTTTTCTTCTTCGCTCACTTCCTTGAAGTGTTTGTAGGTAGCAAGGTTGTCGTCGAGATGTTCCATATATGTCATGCCGCTGAGTACGCACATTACTCTTGGGAAGCTGCCCACAAAACGGAATGCCCACGATGCAATCGAGCGGCTTGGTTCCTTGGCCTTGAGCATATCAGAGAGTGCTGCAGGCATATTTGAGAGGCGACCGCCGCGGAGAGGCTCCATAATTACGATAGGTATCTCTCTCTTGTCAAGCTCAGCATAGAGATACTCAGCATCTGTGTTGCGTCCACCAGCGTGTGTCCAATCGACATAGTTCATCTGGATCTGAACAAAATCCCAATGATATTTCTCGTGGAGGGCCATCAATGCGTCAAAGCTTGCAGGGTCTCCGTGAAATGAGAATCCAAGATTGCGGACGTGTCCGGCCTCTCTTTCTTTGAGGAGGAAATCAAGCATTCCGGTGCTCTCAAATCTTCTCTGGAAATCCTCCAAAGTTGAGATAGAGTGTAGTAGGTAGTAGTCGATATAGTCGGTCTTGAAGGTCTCAAGCGAATGACGATACATTGCTACAGAGTTTTTGAAACTGTAGTCAGAGAAGTTGGAAAGCTTGGTCGCAAGCATCCAGGACTCTCTTGGGTAGCGGTTGAGCGCTTCTGCAGTTGCTCTCTCGCAGTCTCCCTGAAGGTATGTCGGAGCGGCGTCATAGTAATTGATACCGTTTGCCATAGCCTTGTCAATGAGTGCATTAACCTGATTCTGGTCGATGTGTCTCTTGCCGTCCTCTCCTGTTACCTCTGGCCAACGCATACAACCATATCCCAGAAGACCTACTCCGGGATAGTTCTGCTTCATCTCGCCACCTTCGTAGGTGACAGCGACTGTGACGCCTTCCAATGCTTTTTTAGGTGCACATGCGGCTACTCCCAAAGCAGCTGCGCCTAATCCTGCGCTTTTAATAAATTGTCTTCTATCCATAGCAGTTAATAATCTTAGTTAATGGTTTTACTATGCTGACGCACACCGTCTACGGTAATTGCGCTGATCGGTCTTGATGGGCAGAGGAATTCGCAGGCTCCGCAACCGATGCACTGAGCCTCGTTTACTACAGGGATTGTAAATTTGAAGTCCGGACTCTTTACCATTCGCACTGCGCCCACAGGGCAGTGGCGTGAACAGTTGCCGCATGAGGCCTCTCCTGTAGATGCAAAGCAGAGTTCAAGATTGACCTTTGCTGTGCCTATCTTGGTGACAAGTTTCTCTGCCTTGTCAATGAGCTTGATGGCTCCTGCAGGGCAGACTTCGCTACAAGTTGTACACTCTGGGCGGCAGTAGCCCTTCTCATAGCCCATAACCGGCTGGAGGAAGTGCTCAATATCTGTTGAAGGTCTGAGTACGTTGTTAGGGCAGTTGCTGACGCAGAGCTGGCAAGCGGTACAGCTGCTGTAGAAATTGTCTACGCTGCCTGCGCCAAACGGTACAAGTCTCTCATTGCGCTCCGGTGACTGCTTGTCCACAACATCGGCAAGTGCGCCGTCAAGACGTTTGTTCTGTGCATTGGCAACGCCTGAAGCTGCACCGAGAGCAACTACGCTGGTAGCGATGAATGTGCGGCGTGATCCGTCTGCGGGTGCGCTGTTTTCTTTCTGAGCGCTCTCGTTTTTCTTGCCCCAAGCCCATACATATTTAATAGCGCCTTCCTGGCAGGTGTTGATACAATCAAAGCACACTACGCAGCGGCTGTAATCGATGCTGTGAGCGTCCATATCAATGCAGGAAGCCTTGCAACCCTGACCGCATTTCTTGCAGCCGACGCATTTGCTCTTGTCGATTACCGGACGGAACATTGCATATCTGCTGAAGCATCCGAGGATAAATCCCACAGGGCAGATGGTGTTGCACACAGCCTGTCTTCCCCATGTCCACGCAACTGTTACTACTAGCACGAGGGTTACGCCTGCGGTGATGAGCAGTGCAGGTGCAATGCTCTCGCCTTGAGCTAGGCCAATGATGCTTCTGACGATGCGTCCCCATGCACTATATGGAGCAAAGAGGGATACGAGCAACTGTCCGAAGAAGATGAAGCTTGCTACAAGGAGGAAAAGGAAAGCATATCTAAACAACCTGTTTGGAGTCGAATAGCTGAACTTCTTGGCGTAATTGCGTGGTTTAGGAAGCTCTTTGCCAGCGGCCTTGAGCTTCTGAAGTCTTTTTGCCTGGCAACGAGTCATCATCTTGCCATACTGTCTGCGCAGGAAGATAATGATGTCCTGAGTCACACCCATAGGGCAGATGACAGAGCAGTAAAGGCGTCCGAGGACTATTGTCAGCAGGAGCACTCCGATGATGACAACGAGGTTACCTGCGAGTAAAGATGGAAGGAACTGGAGACTAGCCATCCATCCCAGCCAGTCAGTGCACACGCCTACAAAAAGTAGTACTAGTCCGACGAAGAAAATCGCGGCTAAAGCTATTCTTAACTTGCGTAACATTGTGGTGAATATTAATTGGTTTTGTATTCTTCTGGGTTTCTAAAGCCGGCAAGGAAGGATTTTACATCCATACGTTTCTTGCCTGCAAGCTGCACGTCCTTGAGTGAGAGTGCGCCGTCAGTTGTAGCAATCGCAAAGTAGGTCTTGCCGTCTGTGAGTATCTGTCCTGGCTCTCCCTTGAGAGAGACAATCTCCGCAGAATAAATCTTAAGTACCTGTGGATTAGGATTCTGCTCAGAAACAAGCTCGGTAAATGCGGCAGGATATGGGCTCAGACCGCGGATGAGGTTATTGATGTGCTTGCTTGTGTCGTCCCACTTGATGTGACAGAGCTCGCGAGTGAGCTTAGGTGCAGGCTTGAGCTGCTCCTGGCCTTGGATAAACGAGCGCTGAACTCTCATCTCAAGGCTGCCCTCAATCAGACCGTCAACCGTAGCTACAACCAGATCCTTGCCGATTTCCATCAGCTTGTCGTGAACTGTGCCGGCATTGTCTTCAGGAGTGATGATGCATTCTTCTCTGAGAAGGATGCCGCCGGTATCAATGTCCTTATCAATCATAAATGTGGTGACACCGGTTCTCTTTTCTCCATTGATGACAGCCCAGTTGATAGGCGCTGCACCTCTATACTGAGGGAGTAGTGCTGCGTGGAGATTGAATGTGCCAAGTTTAGGCATCTGCCATACGACCTCAGGCAGCATTCTGAATGCCACTACAACAAACATATCAGCTTTCCAGGCTTCAAGTGCCTTGAGGAACTCAGGGTCTTTGAGTTTTACAGGCTGAAGTACAGGGATGCCGTGCTCTACAGCATATTTCTTTACAGCGCTCTCATTTACTTTGAGTCCTCGTCCGCTTGGCTTGTCCGGTACGGTTACAACACCTACAACCTTATGCTTGGTCTTGATGAGCTGGTCAAGAGGAGCGACTGCAAAGTCCGGTGTGCCCATATATACAATGCGCACAGGGCGGAAGAAGCCTGTAATCTTTCTCTTGAAACGTTTCCACTGAAGTTTTATCTGATCCATATTAAATAATTGAGCATCGTGAACTGCCTTCCAAGTGAGGAATGCTCCTATTGGGGCTAGTACAAATGATGAAATAAAAGCGCCGCTTGCAGCAGAAATTGCTCCATCGCGCGCGAGTTTGCTACCGGAAATGTCAAATACCCAGTAAAGCACAAAGAAAAGTACAGAAACAATTGCGCTGGTGCCTAGTCCTCCCTTGCGGATCAGTGCGCCTAGCGGAGCTCCGATGAAGAAGAGGATAAAGCAGGCAAGAGCCTGAGAGAATTTCCTTAATAGCTCAATATCTGTGTGTCTGATGTAATAGGTTTCCTCATATACCTCAAACTTCAGATTATTGATCTCGTTTTGAAATTTCTTGGCGTTTTCTATCGCACGATTATATGCTGTGGCCTTGGACTGGAGGTCATCCCACTTCATATAACGCTCGTCCGAGAAATAGATTCTCTCGTCCCTGTTTATGGTAGTATCTTGCTGAGAGGCTATCTGCAGAAGACGCATCAATCTGATATTCTCAAAATTGATTACGTTGATGGAGTCAAGTGTATGATGGAGAGAATCACTTTGTGCACGGAGCTCGGCTACACTCATAGACTTTGCCTGATCGTCAAATCGGTTGGAGTCTGACTTCTCAAAATTATAGTTCTTGAGGGGGATCACAAGCTCTTGCTTCTTGAAATCAATGTGTTGCAGAGACAGGGTTGTATCTGCATAATTCATTGTGTTATCCTCAATATAATTTGTTCCGTTAAACAAGGTAAATGTCAGGTAATCTTTATTTCTTGACATCCTGATGATTGCGGAATCAGCAATAGTCACAGAGGTATTGCCCTTGTTGTTGGAGTGGTCATAGGCCATTACTCCATAGAGCATTCCGGTCTTTTTGTTCTGCCCATCCACGCGGAGAACATAGCCTTCTATACCGTCATAGAATGTTCCCGACGGAATCTTGATCTCGTTCTTGGTGCGTCCAATATCGTCTCGCAGTGTGTAGATCTCGTTGAATGCGCGAGGTACAACCTTGTCTCCCACGATGTATGCTCCCACAGCGATGATAAAGGAAGAAATCATCAACGGAGCCATCACTCTAGAAAACGATATACCTGAGGCTCTAATCGCCATCAGTTCATTGTTTTCTGCGAGCTGACCGATCACCATCATCGATGAAAGCAGTGTGGCAAGAGGCAGACAGAGAGGCAGGATAGTGAGTACACCCCACATCAGGAATTCCAGGATTACCCCCAATCCAAGTCCCTTGCCCACAAGCTCATCGATATATAGCCAGAGAGTGTGCAGCATCAAGACAAAGACAACGACCATCAATATCGCAACAAAAGGTCCGATAAAGGCTTTGAGGATATATTGGTCGAGTCTTTTCATTGTGCTGAACTACTTGGTAGCGAGTGCCTTGAGAGTTTCAAGAGCTTCTGCGAGACCGGCGCTGTTCTTGCCACCCGCAGTTGCAATGTTGTTCTGGCCGCCGCCACCGCCCTGAATGAATTTTGCAGCTTCGCGAATCTCCTTGCCGGCATTCTTGCCTGCAGCAACGAGGTCGTCCGAATATCCTAGGAGCAGACCAGGCTTGTCCTGGAGCTCGTAGGCTGCAACAATTGCAGTAGAAGGCATCTCCTTGAGTGCAGCGATAGCCGCATTGCGGAGCATATTTGCGTCCTCGCAGCTGTCAAGCACCACGAGATTGATGTTGCCCATTGAAACTGCCTTTTCCTTGAGGGATGCAGCAAATTCGGCAGCCTTCTGCTTTGCAAGCTCCTCTGCCTGTTTCTTGAGGATTGCATTGTCTTCCAACATTCGCTTGATAGCGCCCTCGAGGTCCTGAGCGTTGTTGAAGAGTGCGCGTGCAGCCTTGAGAGTGCTCTGAAGACCGTTTACGTAGCTCTCAGCAGCTTCTCCGGTTACCGCCTCGATACGGCGAATTCCGGCAGCGATTGCGCTTTCTGAAAGAATCTTGAAGAGACCGATCTTGCCGGTTGCGCTAGTGTGGCAACCACCGCAAAGCTCAACGCTAGGGCCAAATTTTACAACTCTGACCTTATCGCCATATTTCTCTCCGAAGAGGGCCATTGCGCCCATATCCTGAGCCTCAGCCATAGACGCATCGCGTTTCTCGTTGAGTGAGAAGTTCTCGCGGATGATCTCGTTGACTCTTGCCTCAACTGCAGCAATCTGCTCGTCTGAAAGCTTCTCGAAGTGAGAGAAGTCAAAACGGAGGCTCTTGTCGTTGACATAGGAACCCTTCTGCTCTACGTGCTCGCCGAGGATTTCTCTGAGAGCTCTGTGGAGAAGGTGAGTACAGCTGTGGTTGCACTCGATCTGGTTTCTGCGCTTGTCGTCTACGTTGAGAGTAAACTCGCCTGTGCAATCGGTAGGGAGTTTCTCTGCAATATGGATTGTGAGATTGTTTTCCTTGACAGTGTTGAGAATCTTGATAGTCTCGCCGTCAGCGGTGGTGATTACACCTGTATCGCCGACCTCGCCGCCCATCTCGCCATAGAATGGTGTGCGGTCAAAGACGAGCTGAAGCATCTCCTTGTTTTTCTGAGTGACGGTTCTCTGCTTGAGAAGGTGAGCCTTCTGCACCTCGGTGTTGTCATATCCGAGGAACTCAACTTCTTCGCCGTCGTGATAGATTGTCCAGTCACCAAATGTGTTGCTTGTGGCATTGCGTGCGCGGTCCTTCTGCTTCTGGAGCTCTGCCTTAAAGCCTTCGAGGTCTACCTTGTAGCCCTGCTCGGATGCGATGAGCTCTGTGAGGTCGATAGGGAAGCCGTATGTGTCATAAAGCTTGAATGCGTCAACACCGGAAATGGTCTTGGTCTCGGTTGAGCGTGAGATGCACTCATCCATAAGCTTGATACCTCTGTCAAGAGTGCGGAGGAATGCAAGTTCCTCCTCGCGGATCACGTTCTCGATGAGCTTCTGCTGCTTAGGGATTTCAGGGTAAGCTTCGCCCATATCCTGAGCGAGCTGCTCTACCAGGTTGCAGAGGAATGGCTCGTTGAGGCCGAGGAATGTGTAACCATAGCGCACTGCTCTACGGAGAATGCGGCGGATTACATAACCTGCTTTGACATTTGATGGGAGCTGTCCGTCAGCGATGCTGAAGCTGATGGTTCTGATATGGTCAGCGATTACTCGCATTGCAACATCAGTCTCCTTGCTGTCGCCATATTTCTTGCCGCATGCTTCTCCGATGCGAGCTAGCATACCTGAGAATACGTCAGTGTCGTAGTTGCTGTTCTTGCCTTGGAGCACAGAGCAGAGTCGCTCAAAGCCCATACCTGTATCGATGTTCTTTGCAGGAAGGCTCTCAAGGTGACCGTCTGACATTCTCTGGAACTGCATGAACACAAGGTTCCAGATCTCGATCACGTGAGGATCTGACTGGTTGACGAGATCTCTACCTGAGATGCCGCTTGCTTTTTCCTCTGGAGTGCGGATGTCGATGTGAATCTCTGAACAAGGGCCA
>JAFNUQ010000176.1 GCA_017383945.1 Bacteroidales bacterium
ATGGTTCAGTTTATCAGATGATTCCATTTATTTTATCGATATGAACAATGTTGAAGCTGTTTACAAAACCACAAATGGTGGCGAAGCAATTCTTGTGGCTGAAAAGATCAGCAACGCATTTGTAAATATAAGCGGCAACACGGTTTTATATGTTTCAGCGGATATAATACCACCTGAAGAGGAAGGGCAACAACCTACCATATGTCCTCCGATGAGTTTGGTAGACGCCTCCATACGGATAAAAGGAATATTCTCTACTCCGTTTTCCTGGATGCATTGCTCTAGCTTATCAATATCGATATTACCCTTGAAAGGATAGTCTGATTTCAGCTCAAATGCTCTGTCGTGAAGAAGCTCGACAATCTTGCCTCCGTTTTCCTGAATATGTGCGAGCGCAGTCGTGAAGTGGTAGTTCATCGGAATCACATTGCCCGGCTTGATGAAAGTCCTGCAGATCACATTTTCCGCTGCACGTCCCTGATGCACTGGAAGAAGATAGTTCTTGCCAAGCACATCCTTCACTGCCTTGAGCAAGCGGTCAAATGACTGCGATCCGGCATAGGCATCGTCTGCACGCATCATTGCCGAGAGCTGCTCGTCACTCATTGCATTGGTTCCGCTATCTGTGAGCATATCAAGATAAACGTCTTTTGTACTCAGACGGAAGGTATTGAATCCGGCTTCTTTCATCGCGTCAAGTCTGCGCTCTATCGGCACAAGATGAAGCTTCTGCACTACGCGCACCTTATGAAGCTCGAGAGGGAGATCTTCTCCTTTGTAGAATTTTACTTTAGTCATCGTTTTAGTTATTATAGAGCTGTAAATGTATGTATTATTTTTGACAAGACAAAAGCCCCGCAGATATTCTGCAGGGCTTTTCTATATGGATAATCATACTAAGCTTTATTCTGGAGTGCAGCCTTTACAAATGCTGTCATCACAGGATTTGGTTTCTCAGGTGTACTCTGATATTCTGGATGGAACTGAACGCCCACATAGAACGGATGTTCAACCATCTCTACAACCTCAACCAAACCTGTCTTAGGGTTGATACCGGTTGCTTTGAGACCAGCCTCCTCAAGAGCAGCAAGGTACTCGAGATTGAGCTCATTGCTATGGTGGTGACGCTCTGAGATTACGTCCTTTCCATAGATATCATGGATCTTAGAACCCTTCTCAAGCTCGCACTCATAGGCACCGAGTCTCATGGTCTCACCCTTATCAGTTGTAGCCTTGAGGTCTTCCATAGGGCAGACAACAGGGTTGGTAGTCTGAGGATTGAGGTTGAGCGGAGACGCATCCTTGAGACCAAGGACATTGCGGGCATACTCCACAACTGCCATCTGCATACCAAGGCTCACGCCAAGCATAGGGACATTGTTCTCTCTTGCATACTGACAAGCGAGAATCTTACCCTCAAGACCTCTCTCACCGAAGCCCGGAGCGACAAAGATACCATCCATTCCTGCAAGAGTCTCAGCAACATTCTCAGAAGTGAGGTGAGCACTCTGAACTGTGTGTACCTTAACCTTACAGTCGTTGGCAGCACCAGCGTGGATAAATGACTCATATGTCGACTTATATGCATCCTGAAGCTCAACATACTTACCTACGAGGGCAATATTGACTTCGTGCTTAGGATTCTGAAGCTTATTAAGGAATGACTTCCAGACTGTGAGATCAGGCTGAGTAAAGTTGTTGATGCGGAGATGACGTACAACCAACTCATCAAGATGCTCTTCGTGCATATTTAGAGGCACCTGATAGATGCTCCATGCGTCAATAGACTGGATCACATGACCAGGCTTGACATTACAGAAGAGAGCAACCTTCTTTCTAAGGTCGGCATCAAGAGGATGCTCAGTGCGGCAGACAATGATATCTGGCTGCACACCATCTCTCTGAAGCATCTGAACCGAGTGCTGAGTAGGCTTTGTCTTGAGCTCCTTAGCAGCACTGAGGTAAGGTACAAGAGTAAGGTGGATGCACATACAATCCTCCTCAGGGAGCTCCCACTGGAGCTGTCTCATGGCCTCAATATAGGCAAGAGACTCCATATCGCCCACAGTACCTCCAATCTCAGTAATCACGACATCATATTTGCCAGTGTTACCAAGAAGAAGCATACGTCTCTTAATCTCATCTGTGATATGTGGCACAATCTGGACAGTCTTGCCAAGATATGCGCCTTCTCTTTCTTTAGAAATTACATAATTATATACTCTACCTGCAGTCACATTGTTTGCTCTGCTGGTATACACACCAAGGAAACGCTCATAATGACCGAGGTCAAGGTCACCCATAGCACCATCTTCAGTCACAT
>JAFNUQ010000177.1 GCA_017383945.1 Bacteroidales bacterium
AGACCAGCTCTTCAGATCATCAAGTGCTCTCCTGGTATCACTTGTGTCAGCGGTGCTATGCTCATGATCACTCAGACTCCTGAATATGGTGAGGAAGGCGTTCTTGTTATCGGTGACGTTGCCGTTACTCCGATGCCGGATGCATCTCAGCTCGCACAGATTGCTGTCTGCACAGCTCAGACTGCAAAGAGCGTAGCTGGTTTTGCTGATCCTAAGGTTGCTATGCTCTCATTCTCAACACTCGGTTCAGCTAAGCACGAGGTTGTAGATAAGGTTATCGAGGCAACTAAGCTTGCCAAGGAAATCAACCCTGAGATCAAGATCGAGGGCGAGCTTCAGGCAGATGCTGCTCTTGTTCCATCAGTTGGACAGAAGAAAGCTCCAGGTTCAGAGATCGCTGGTCACGCAAATGTTCTCGTATTCCCTTGCCTTGAGGTTGGTAATATCGCCTACAAACTCGTTGAGAGACTTGGTAGAGCTGACGCAATCGGACCAATCCTTCAGGGTATCGCTCGTCCGGTTAATGACCTCAGCCGCGGTTGCTCTGTAGACGATATCTACAAGATGGTTGCAATCACCGCTTGTCAGGCAATGGACGCAAAATAATGAAAGTACTTTTAGTTAACGGCAGCCCTCACAAAGAGGGCTGCACCTATACTGCTCTGACAGTAATTGAAAAAGAGCTTCAGGCTGCAGGAGTTGAAACAGAGATCTACTGGGTGGGTGCACAACCAATCTCGGGATGTCTGGGCTGTGGAGGATGTGTCCGCAATGGCGGCAAATGCGTGATTGATGACAGTCTCAATCCGTTCCTTGAGAAGGCTCGTGAGGCTGACGGATTTATATTCGGCAGTCCGGTGCATTATGCTGCGGCATCAGGAGCGCTCACTTCTTTTATGGATCGCGCATTTTATGGCAAGGCAGGAATCTTCCAGTTCAAGCCGGCTGCTGCAATCGTGAGCTGCCGTAGAGGCGGTGCAACTGCTGCATTTGACCAGCTGAACAAATATTTTACTATCTCTTCGATGCCGGTGGTTTCGTCCAAATATTGGAACGGAGTGCACGGAACTTGCCCTGCGGAAGTGCTTCAGGACGCTGAGGGCTTGCAGGTGATGCGAGAGCTTGGTCGCAATATGGCTTGGCTTATCAAATGTATCGAGGCAGGTCGTGCTGCGGGCATAGAAGCTCCAGAAAAGGAAACACCGATTAAGACAAATTTCATCAGATAGAAGATATGCAGGACTTTGTATATTATACTCCCACAGAGGTTGTTTTTGGCAAAGAATCAGAGTCGCAGATTGCTGCTCTTGTAAAGAAACACGGCGGCAGCAAGGTGCTTGTGCATTATGGCGGTCAGAGTGCCATTCGCTCGGGGCTCCTCGCAAAGGTCGAGTCTCAGCTCAAGGAGCAGGGGATTGAATACATCTGCCTCGGCGGTGTGGTGCCAAATCCTCGCTTGAGCCTTGTTAAGGAGGGTATTGCGCTGTGTCAGCGTGAGGCTGTGGATTTTATTCTTGCAGTGGGCGGCGGCTCGGTTATCGACTCTTCCAAGGCTATTGCCTATGGCCTCTGTTATGATGGCGATGTATGGGATTTCTTCTGCGGAAAGGCTGTGGCCAAGGCAGCTATGCCGATTGGCGTGGTGCTGACGATCCCGGCTGCGGGCAGCGAGATGAGCGACAGTTGCGTGATTACCAACGAAGACGGAGATATCAAGCGTGGCTACAGCTCAAATGTAATCCGTTGCAAGTTTGCTGTGATGAATCCGGAGCGCACATATACTCTTCCTGCATACCAGACTGCCTGTGGTGCGGTTGATATTATGATGCACACAATGGAGCGCTATTTCTCTCCTGATACCGATATGCCGCTGACAGATGCTCTTGCAGAGGGCCTTCTTAGGGTAGTGAAGGATAGTGCATACAGGCTTCTTGCTGATCCTCAGGATTACAATGCCAGGGCTCAGATAATGTGGGCTAGCTCGCTTGCGCACAATGACCTGACCGGTTGTGGAATGAAGAGCGATTTTGCAACTCACAAGCTTGAGCACGAGCTTAGCGCTCTCTTTGATGTTGCTCACGGTGCCGGTCTTGCAGCGGTGTGGGGAAGTTGGGCTCGCTATGTGATGGACGCGAATATCTCCCGATTTGAGCAGTTTGCTGTCAATGTTATGGGCGTGAGTCCATCCGATGACCCTCGCGCTACCGCTATTGCTGGTATTGAGGCTATGGAGGCATTCTATAGGGATATTGATATGCCTGTGAGCATCAAGGAACTTCTAGGAAGAGAAGTGAGTGATGATGAGATTTCTTTGATGGCTGACAAATGCAGTCGCGATGGAAGTATGATTATCGGTTCGTTCAAAAAACTTGACCGTCAGGATATGGTCAATATCTACCTTGCAGCTAAGTAGAAAGGCCTTTTTCTAGTTAAATATTTCCCTCCTTTAATTTTTGAGTGTTCAATATTAAGGGAGGGATAATTTTTTATTGTAAAATAATGACTAAAAGTTTGTTTTTCTTTGTATTAATAAATATATTCGTTGGATTGCAATGATTAATCGCTATAGCTAGAAATGAAGAAATTTATAACGATACTAAATTTTGTACTTGTTTTTGTGTCGTGTGGCAGGGGAGGTTTAGACTTGGAGCCTGAGCAAGGTCCTCCAATCGCGTTTGATGAGCTGACTACCCGCGCAATCATAACTGATGATAACTTTGAGTCAGTTGTGACTGAATTTGGCGTGTGGGCGGAAGTGAATACAACTGCTGGTGCCAGTGATTTTACTGACCTTCTTACCAACGAGCGTGTATATAAAAACGGCGCGTCCTGGAAGTATGACAATGTCCGCTATTGGATGTATGACCGCACTTTCAATTTCTTTGCATATTGGCCATATACTGTGACTGGCGTGGAAAAGGCAACGCTTACCGGTAATCATCCTGGTTACAAAGTGCCATTTACTATGACTGATGCTGCAGACAGGGAGCTTCTCTTTGCACATAATACTTGTGTTACAGAGACAGGACAAGCTCTTCCTGGGGCAGTTAATATGAATTTTGAGCACGCCCTCTCTCAGCTAAACTTTAAGGTGGCTAAGAATAGTGCCAATGTCAATAACAGAGTGATACTTAATAAGTTGGTCCTCAGTGGGGTAAAAAATAAAGCCAATTACTATACAACTCGAGACTCGGATAGTGACTATTGGGAGATTGCTGCTGACGCTTCAGCTATTGAACTCTATCCTGCAGTTAAAAGTGGTGAACTATCAGCAAATACTCCCGGAGGAACTATATCCCCTGTACTCCAGAATCCTCTCTTGGTTATTCCTCAGCAGGTAGTGGGCAACACAATGTTACTCTCTATAGAATATAGTTTCTATGATGTTGATCCTGAAACACATGTTGCTACTCTCCTATTCAAGACAACTGTAAATAAACATATCCCGGCAATTACGTGGGAGCAGGGTAAATCATATATGTATAACCTGACACTTGATCCAGTGGATAACGATATATTATTTGGCACGCCTACCATTGCCAGTGGTTGGGGTACAAGTGTTCAGACAGGTGGAACTCTAATTATCAGGTAAGCGATGAGAAAGTTGTATATCATATTTGCAAGTATGTGCTCTCTCGTGGCTTTTGTTGCCTGTGAGAAAAATCAGCCACTCGATCCTGATGGCGAAGGATGGGGTGATCAGGAGGATATTTATATCCCTGGAGGTAATGGAGCGATTTTCTTTGATGTCAGATCCAAGACCAAGGGAGTACTTCTAAATACTTTCCCGACAGGAGAGCCATTTAATGTGCTTGGTTATAGATACAATGGTGATTGGGATGTTGTAAAGCAGGGTGAGTCTTCGCAAGTCAGCACGGTAACCTACACTGATGCCGAAGGAAACATTACAACTCAGCCTAAAGGAGTGTTCTATAACAATTCTACTAACTCTGGTGTACAAGAAGTTGGTTGGAGTGGAACCTCATATGGTTATACGCCTCTCAAGCAGTGGGTGCCTAGTCTGGTATACTCTTTCTTTGCTTGGTATCCGGTAGATTGTGCTACAGTCAATGGTTCTGGTGTGGATGGAGATCCATATCTTACCTATGATCTTCCTCTTCCAGATCCAAGTGCAACCAATGATGTAAGTGCAGCTACTGCGCGCGGAAACATGGTGGATCTGCTCTCTGCTTGCAAGATCAACCACAGGAAGGTAGATGGTATGAGTGTACCCCTTCAGATGACTCATCGTCTCTCTGCGCTTGAGATGAAGGCGTCTAGCCTTGTCAAAGCCAAGGATTTGAGGGAGGTATATGGTGCATTATATCCACAGTGGTCGACTCTTGCAGATGATGCTCCGGTTACGCTGAATATCACTGGCTTTGCATTGAATTTCAATAAGATAGCAACAAAGGTGAAGGTTCCTCTCAATACAAGAAGCTCTTCGTTTGACTACTCAGTACTTTCCTGGAAGGAAAATGTAAAGTTCTTTAATAACTACTCTGTGGGCAATGAAGGTAACAATGTCAGCTCAGCTGCTCAGACTTTTATCAAGTCGGAAGATATATTGATTCTCATACCGCAGATTGAGCCGATAACGGCAACAGGAACTATTAAATATACAATCTCCTGCGGTGGCTACAGCGCATCATTTGAGGATCATGCAGAGACAATGATTCCTAATCTCTCTCCCGGCGGTTTCTATCGCTTGTTGTTTACTATTTCTAAGTCTGGTCTGGTTGTTAAAGTAGAGAAGGCTCCATCTTGGGATTCTTTGGTGGAAGTTGATCATGATTTTCAGTAGAAGTTGATTATGAAGAATATCAAATACATATTTATATTACTCGCGTCTGTATTGGTGTCTTGTGTTGACGATCCTTTGCAGATTCAGTTTGACAGACTCTCCTCAGACACGGTAGAGTTGGTTGCCAGAATCCTTCCATTTGATGAGAGGGACATCGCTACCCGAGCTGAACCGGATAACTTTACTTTTGAGGAAGGTAATGTGAAGATGATGGACTTCATTATCTTCGATAGTGATGGTGTATGTGTCTTCTATGGTCACCTGGACGGAGAAAATCTCACTATGACTCTTGACCGATCTGTGGCTTTTGCCGGTATGAATCAAAGTAAATTGAACTCTTGTGATATCTATACCGTTGCAAACTTCCCTGAGAATTACAATGGTATAGTCTCTATGGCTGGAAAGGACGGTATCCCTGTAGAAGAATATATCAAAACAAAAATTGTGGGTGTGGTTACAGAGGCATTCTTTGGCCGATACTCAACAAATGTTACTGGTATAAATATCCCGACCCATGGCTTGCCGATGGTCGGCAAAGCCGAAGGCGTGGATTTGAGTGAAGATGCGGTATATTCTGCTGGCCATATGATAACCGTAGAAACCAGAATCCTCTTCTCAAAGATGGTTTTTAATATTAATGTTATCCCAGAGCAGGTTGTCCCAGGAATCGAAGGCAATATGTTTAAGATTTCAAGGTATGAAGTCTATAATCTTGCTCAAACGGTCGATGTGACAGGTGGTACTGAGAGTGCGTCAGACTCCAATGGTGGCACTAACGATGAGACAGCAGTTTATGGTGATCCTTTTGTGGGTACACTTCCAGCATCCTTGACAAACAACTACCTGACAGACCTCTCTTTTACTTTCTATCTCCCGGAACGTTTTGTCAAGCCGACAACTCCCGCATCTGACTATGCATATCCATTCCGACAGGGAGATAATAGCATCCGCGAAGAGGATAAGAATCTACGTCAGCGCTTCAAACCTAAGCTGGTGGAAGGACAATCAACACCTGCTACCTATGTCAAGATCTATGGCACATTCCTCAATCATCAGGGACACGCCTACGACCTTGTCTATGATATTTATGTGGGTAATGACAACTATGGCAATTTTGACATAGTCCGAAGCCGTCAGTATAATAACAATCTTACCATTAGAGGTATACAGAATAACAACGATCAGCCTTTGGAAGGTGAGATTTCTGTAGACCATCGTGTTGATGTGCAGCGTAGTCTACCTATAATTGTGGGTATTCGTCGTGAAACATTGCTTGATGCCCATTGGGAAGTCCGCCCGTTGCGAATTAGAGCCAATCAGAATTCTATTTCCTATGTAGCAAACTCAGCGTGTGAGGTTAAGATCACCTATTTAAACGGTGAGACTACTCCTTGGATCGGTCTGGAACCAAGTTACGGCGACGGCAGCACAGTAAATGCCGATCTCTATTGCACCGGAGCAAACTCATCTGCTGGTAAACGTAAATATTTTACTACCAACCTTGTAACCTCTACTCTCAAAAACAAAGAGAGCACGATTGGAGCTGATGGCTTTTCAGATACTGGTGGTCAATCGGTAGTAGTGCCTGTATCAGAGACATCCAACGACTGTGTGTGGGTATATATTGATGAGTGTACCCAGGCTTCGCAGGATATTGATGCTAAACGTAGTGCCAAAATCACCATCACCTATGGCCTTATTGTTGCTGATGGTACAACTAAGAAGTTCAAAGGCTTCGATGAATATTCATCAGCAGAGATTCAGTATATGAAGAATAACGGTACTCTTCCTGAAGACTTTGAAATTATTGCCCCTATCGAGTATACCTTTATGCAGCATTTGTTGTATGAGATTGAATATAATGGTCAGACCTACCATATCGAGCATGAGGAAGAATATCTTCATAACTTTGATACAGAAGATGGCTTTGAACTAAATCCTACAGAGGACAATGGTATGGCGTGGGGACTATATGGTATACAATTATCATATCAACACAAGGCTTTGTCCTTAGGTAGTGGCGGTTTGGGGTCTACCGTTCAAAACTGGCTTACAGATGACATCAGACCTAATTATGATTTTTACATTAAAAAATATGATGAAGGAAAAGGAATTAATAATGGAACATTCCATGAATTTGCTGGCTATGATTTTACTTCTGAAATTACAGCATATATGAAAGGTAAGCCAGAGGATATGAGTGTTTTGTCTACAGATGAAAAGCCAGGCAGCGCTGTGGAATATTGTTATAATAAAAATAGACGAGATTCTTACGGACAAGTTGTTGCCATAGAATGGTATCTACCCTCTATAGATGAGATGGAGGATGTTATGGAGAATGCTTATGGTGCCTTTGATGGTGTTTTTCAAAAGAACTACTATTGGTCTAGTCAACCTTCCTTTGTACGAAATTGTTTCTATTATAATGGTCTTATTACAGGAGAAGCTGAATCAGATTTCTATGTTGATGATATTGGCTTTGATAATCCAGGAATTGGCCACGCTAGAGCTACCCGAGCAACTTTTAACGGTGGCTATTCATATGATCCTAGTGGTTTAAATGAGGGTTATTATAGAGGAGTGTCAGTGTATAACTTGACATGGGGTACATCAGAAGATAAAACATCCGGTACATTTAAACATGGTAGCTACAATGTGAAGCTTGGAGTTATAGATCGCCAACCAGGCAATCTTCCTCGTAATAAAAAAGCACGTGTCAGGTGTATGCGTATAGTGACTGATTCGGAATAATAATATTTACTACATAGAGATACTTTAGTCAGGTGTTGCTTTAAAAGCAGCACCTGTCTGCTTTTAAAATTATATTTTTGATTTTTTTTTGTAGTAAAA
>JAFNUQ010000178.1 GCA_017383945.1 Bacteroidales bacterium
CGGCCATGGAATTCCTCACTTTCAATACCGACCAACGATTAGAAGAACAGACCATCGGTCTGTTTATAGTTTGCGTGCCTTCTCGCGCAACAGGAAGAGCTTGTTGATAGCGTCCATGGGTGTGAGGGCCATCACGTCAATGGACTGCAGCTCATTGATGATCTCCGTTTTCGCGAAATCGAAGAGATTCACCTGCTCGTCCGCGCGCTTCGGTCCATCCTCCAGGATGTTCTGACCGATTCCCTTCTGGTTGATGTTGCTGACTTCCAAACGCGCCTGAATCTCGTGCGCACGCACCAACACAGGATGCGGCACACCCGCCAGACGGGCGACGTGGATACCGAAGGACTTGTCCGCGCCGCCGGGAATGATCTTGCGCAGGAAGATCACATCCTCGCCATGCTCACGTACAGAAATGCAGTAGTTCTCTACGCCTTCCACGCATTGAAGATAGCGATTGAAATAGGAGTCAAGAACACTACAAAGAATGGGTTGAAGTGCTGGAAGATCTGTGGCTGAACCTCGATAGTCTCAGGCATGCCTGTGTAGATCCAATAAGCACCACCCCAAAGAGCTGCTGTTACAGCACCGCTGATGATCTTGCCGCTGGCCTTCTCTGACTGGAAGATAGAGAAGAGAGTGTAGATAGATACAGCGATGAGGGCAAGAGGCCAGATGTTGAAGCCGATCTTAGTCCAACCCTCTGCAAATCCCTGAGTGTAATCGCGTGCAAACCAAGTGAGTGACTGTCCGTTCTGGTGGAATGCCATCCAGAAGAAGATAACAACAGCAAATACAAGGCAGAGAGCAACGATGCGGTCTTTTGTCTGCTTAGGAGTGAGCTCAACTGTAGCTACGCCAGCGCTTGCGGCCTGCTTAGTATTAACGTCAGCATGCTTGAACCAGCTGCGGCAAGCAAAGTAGATTGCTACTGAGAATACGAGTGAAACGCAAGCTACAACAAAACCCATATGGTATGCGCCAGAAAGGCTGTCAATATAGTATGAGCAGAACTCAGCCATTGGCATAGCCTTAACCTCAGCTGCTGGCATTACTGCCTGGAGACCAGCGAGTACAGACTCGTTGCTTGAGCTGATGGTGCCGTTCATGAACTGGTGTGCAAGTGCAGGGATGTCAGCCTTGTAGATGAGACCGTCACCAGAAAGGAATTTGTTGGTGATGGCGGTAGCAGCTGAAGGAGCAAACATTGCACCGATGTTGATAGCCATGTAGAAGAGGCTGAATGCAGAGTCTCTGCGAGAAGAGTACTTAGGGTCGTCATAGAGGTTACCTACCATAACCTGGAGGTTACCCTTGAAGAGACCTGTACCTACAGCAATGAGAAGGAGGGCAAGCATCATGAGCGCAACGCCAAAAGCGTTGGCAGCTGTCGGGATAGACAATGATGCATAGCCGAGGAACATTACTGAAATACCTGTGACAACGCACTTTCCATAACCGATCTTGTCAGCAAGCCATCCTCCGAGAATAGGGAAGAAATAAACTGCTGCGAGGAAAATGCCGTAGACCTGACTTGCCACAGACTGCTCCCAGCCGAACTTCGCCTGAAGGAAGAGCATAAAGATGGCAAGCATTGTGTAGTAACCAAAGCGCTCACCTGTATTGGCAAGTGCTAAGGCAAACAATCCTTTTGGTTGACCTTTAAACATAAAAACTTATTTTAATTAGATTATAATTTTCTCTGCGATGAGCACATCTTCGCAAAGATAAGAAAAATTGGTATATTTGTAAGGATTATGGCAAAACGAGGGAAAATAGGCTCTTTTATTTTAAAGATTTTTCTGCGTCCGCTTGGCTGTCTGCCTCTCGGCTTTCATCGGGCGTGTGGCAGGTGTATAGGCCGATTCCTTGGTAAGACCGTGGCATATCGCCGAGATGTGGTGATGATCAATCTCTCGCGTTCATTCCCTGATAAGAAATATAAAGAACTTCAGCAGATCTGTAATAAGTTTTATGAGAGACTTGTGACCATTTTTATGGAAGCAATCTGGTTTGGCTCAAGCTCAAACAAGCGTCTGGACAAGTCTCATATTGCTGAGCTTAATGGTCTTGAACCACTTAATGAGTTTTATCGTCAGGGGAAAAGCGTGTTTGTGCTTTCTTCACATATGGGCAACTGGGAGATTATTGGCGGCATCAAGCACTATGCCTATTCGAGCCCTCTCAGCTGTCCGGAAAACGACGTCTGCGTGGTATATAAAAAGCAGTCAAGCGCGATGATGAATGAGTTCCTCAAGGACAACCGCATCGCTGCTGTCAAGGATAAAGAACACTTTGACGGTATGGTGGAGACCAAGAGCGTGATGAGGTATGCTGTCAAGAATCGCAATATCAGCAAGTTATATACATTTATAGGAGATCAGTATCCTTATGGGGGTGCTGCCAGAGTGGAGATTGAGAGCTTTCTTGGGCAAAGAACTCCTTCTATGATTGGCGCAGCGTCACTCGCTTGCAGGATGTCTCTTCCGCTGGTATATCAGAATATGCTTGTCAGGGAGGACGGAAACTATGACATCAATTATACGGTGATTGCCGATGATGCAAGCAAGTTCACCCCAGAGGAACTGATGACCAGGTACTATCAACTGCTTGAAGAGGACCTTAAAAAGCAGCCTTGGAATTACCTGTGGTCACACAAAAGATGGAAATAATACTAACACATAAAAATTATGACAATTAAAGATCTTCAGCCAGCAGTAGTCTGGAACAATTTCTACTCACTCACTCGCTGCCCTCGTCCTTCGAAGCACGAGGAGAAAGTGCGTGAATACATTCTTGCTTGGGCAAAGGAAAACAATATTGAAGCAACAAGTGATGAAGGTGGTAACGTAATCCTCAATGTACCGGCAACTCCAGGATATGAGAACCGCAGAGGCGTGATTCTTCAGGGACATATGGATATGGTTCCTCAGAAGAGCGCAGCAAAGCAGCACGACTTCCTCACAGATCCGATCGAGACTCGCATCGAGGGTGATTGGGTAAAGGCTTGTGACACTACATTGGGTGCAGATAATGGTCTTGGCGTAGCAATGGGTATGGCTGTTGCTGAGTCAAAGGACTTCCCACACGGACCAGTAGAGGTGCTCATCACAGCAGATGAAGAGACAGGTATGAGTGGTGCAAAGGCTCTCAAGCCAGGCGTGCTCAAGGGAGATATCCTCATCAACCTCGATTCTGAGGATGAGAAGGAGCTTTGCATCGGTTGCGCCGGTGGTCTTGATTGCCTCGCGGATTTCAAATACAAGACATACAAGACTCCAAAGAACCATATGGGTTATAAGCTTGTTGTAAAGGGCCTTTCTGGTGGTCACTCAGGAATGGATATCTCACTTTATAGAGCCAATGCCAACAAGGTGATTGTAAACGCGCTGATCCCTGTAATGCAGAAGTGCGGCGTGAAGCTCGTCAATATGACAGGCGGTAGCCTTCGCAACGCTATCCCATTTGAGGGCGAAGCTACAGTTGCAGTGCCAAACGAGAACGTTCTCAGCTTTGTGCGCAGCGTCAAGAAAACATTCAAGCAGCTCACAGCTCGCTATGCGGAGAGCGACCCTGCTATGGAGTGCTCAATCGTAAAGATTGGCAAGCCTGCTGACAGATATATTGAAGATGCAGTTGCTCTCAATGCAATGAAGGCTATCCTTGCTTGCCCTTCAAATGTTATCCGTATGAGCCAGAGCATGCCAGGTCTCATCGAGACATCAACCAACCTTGCAGTAGTAAGATGCCAGAATGGTCATCTTACAGTCGGCTCTCTCCTCAGAAGTGCAATTGATGAGTCAAAGAGCGAGCTCGCAGAGAGAGTTAGAATCATCTTTGAAATGGCTGGAGCTTCAGTTAAGTTCAGTGGTGGCTACAGCGGCTGGGTTCCAAGACCTGGTACTCCTATGATCAAACTCATCAATGACGTACATACTCAGCTTTATGGTGAGCCGATGAATATTATGGCTACCCACGGTGGTCTTGAGTGTGCACTTCTCGGAGCAAAGTATCCAAACTGGGAGATGGTTTCAATAGGACCTACTATTATGTATCCTCACTATCCTGACGAGAAAGCATATATCCCATCAGTTCAGAAGTCATGGGATCTTCTCAAAGCGGTTCTTGCTGCTATCCCTGAGAAGTAGTCTTCATGAGCGAAGAGTTAAAACAGATGCTGAAGGACTGGGTCGTTGTATTTAACGGCCCAGTCTATTTTGCGACTGATCCTATTTCCTTTCCGCGTGCATTTATGCTGCAAGGTGCTGAACTTCAGGATATAGAAGTGGCCGCGCTGTTTGCCGCGCACCTTGCTTGGGGCCGTAGGGAAATGATAGTAAGGGATTGTAAAAGACTCTTCGATCATATGGATAACCAACCATACAAATATGTGATGAGTGGCTGCTATCGTGACGACCCCACAAGCATCCACCGTACAATAAAATGGAGCGAAATTGCTTCCATATGCTCTGCTCTCAAAAGCTTTTATGAGCACAATAGTTCGCTTGAAGTACTCAGTGCCGAGCAGTTGAGAGTGCAGATTCTTGGCAGCAAGCCTGATCGCTGGGCTGCCAACAAAAAAATACACATGATGCGCCGCTGGATGGTCAGAAATGACGGTAAGGTGGATTTAGGACTATGGAAAAACACTTCACCTGCCGACTTGATCATACCTCTGGATGTTCACGTGTATACTCAGGCGTCCAAGCTTGGACTTACCGATCGCAAGGCCAAAGACTTGAGAACCGCAATACAGATTACTGATGCATTCAGGGAAATATTCCCTGACGACCCCGCACAAGGGGACTTTGCACTATTTGGATACGGAATAGACAATGCCTAAATTATACATAATATCAGGTTGTAATGGCTCTGGTAAAACCACTGCCTCCTATACCTTGCTCCCGGAGCTTTTAAATTGCAGCGAGTTTGTCAACTCCGACGAGTTTGCAAAATACCTCTCGCCCTTTGACCCGTCAGCTGCCTCTGTGACGGCCAGCCGTTATATGCTCACAAAGATTCATTACCTCTTGGGTAAGTATGCTGACTTTGGGATTGAGACAACTCTTGCAACACGATCTCTCTTGAAGATAATACAACAGGCCCAGGCCTTAGGCTATGAAGTGACTATTCTGTATTTCTGGCTCAACTCTCCAGAGCTTGCCATCGCGCGAGTCAGAGATAGGGTCGCTGCCGGTGGACATAATATCTCGGATACGACAGTTCGTCGAAGATATTTCACCGGCCTAAAATACTTTTTTGATAATTACAGTCCTGTCTGCAATAATTGGATACTTGCCGACAACTCAAAATCTCCGTTCACGGTGGTTGCCGAGGGTAGTAAACGGCATATGATTATTAATGACGAGGAGAAATATAAACATATCTGGAAACTTGCTCATCCAAATGATGAATTTTAATCGTTTCGGAGTCACGCAGGAACAGTTGCAATCCC
>JAFNUQ010000179.1 GCA_017383945.1 Bacteroidales bacterium
CCAAAAACATGAAAAACTTTTTCATAATGAATTTTGAATAATGTATTAAGTGTAATAGTTGTTGTCGTATAAAATCGGTGCAATTTAGCAATAAAAATCCATACAATCAAATCTTATTTGGAGATTTCCCCCTTGAGGTTCATCTCAAGTAACTGCTTGATTTTTGTATTGTCTTGATAATTACCCATTAAGTAAAATAATTTGGCAAGAGCACTTTCTGTGGTGATGTCGTGTCCGGAAATTACGCCTGCCTCTTTGAGACTTCTACCTGTAGCATAGATGTCCATATCTACGTCACCGCTAAGACATTGTGTGACGTTGAACAGGATTTTGCCCTTCTTGTTGGCTTCCTTGACTATTTCCACAAACCAAGATTTTGAAATGGCGTTGCCAGAGCCGTATGTTTCCAGGATTACAGCCTTGGAACCATCTCCCAGAAGAATATCTCTAACAGCCTGCTCTGTGATGCCAGGGTGAACCTTGAGGATAGAAACTCTTGTGTCCAGGTCTGTATGTATTACCAAACCGGCCTCCTTGTCGGAGCTGTAGTGGATAAAGTTCTGGTTGTACTTGATATTGATTCCAGCTACCGCAAGTGGAGGATAGTTGGGCGAATGAAACGCATCAAAACCTGTTGCGTTGACCTTAGTGCTGCGGTTGCCGCGATATAATTGCGAATTGAAGCAGATGCAGACTTCTGGGACCAAGGCTTCGCCATTGCTGTCTTTTGCTGCAGCAATCTCTACTGCGGCAATAATGTTTTCCTTGCCGTCAGTGCGCGGTCTTCCGACTGGTAACTGGCTGCCTGTGAAGATGATAGGCTTTGTGAGGTGCTCAAACATAAAGCTCAGAGCAGAAGCGCTATAGGCCATAGTGTCTGTGCCGTGGAGGATCACAAACCCGTCATAGTCATCGTATTTGTCTTTGATGAGTTCTGCGAGGGAAACCCACAAAGTCGGCTCTACATCCGAAGAGTCTATGATCGGATCAAATGTGTAGCTGTTGATGCGAAGTCCAAACTTGCGCAGCTCTGGCACTTCGTCCAATAAGCTTGAAAAGTCAAAAGGTTTGAGCGTACCGTCGTTGGGGTCTTCCTTCATGCCGATGGTTCCGCCAGTATATATCAGCAGCACTGAGCTGGCTGACGGAATGAAGTCTTTGAAAATATTTAGATTCATATTCCAAAAATATTTACTGCATTTTCTGTTGTTACACGGGCTACTTCTTCCAGGCTGATGCCTTTCTGATCTGCGATAAATTGTGCAATCAGGGGGATATAGCTGCTCTCGTTGCGCTCGCCTCTGTGCGGAGTCGGTGTGAGGTAAGGGGAGTCTGTCTCAAGAATTACCCTTTCCAGTGGAATGCGCTTGATGTCTTCTCCGATGGAAGCCTTTTTGAAAGTCACGACTCCGCCGATTCCCACATACCAATCTCCCAATTTCTGCACTCTCTCAAACACTTCATATGAGTGGCCAAACGCGTGCAGATTGCCTCTTAGGTGGAGGTGACGACAGTCTGAAAGGATTCTGAGCATATCCTCAGTCGCATCTCTAAGATGTATATTCACAGGCAGATTCCATTGCGAAGCGAGTTCGAGCTGAATCCTGAAGACTTCCTGTTGCTCTTTGATGAAGTCCTTGCCGTAGTGGTAGTCAAGTCCGATTTCTCCCACAGCTACAACATCCTTGTCTTTCCACTGCAGCATCGCGTCGAGTTCGCTTTGCCAATTGTTGTCTACGGAGCCCGGGTAGAGGCCAAGCATCGGGTATAATACGCCTGGGTGCTTGTCGCAGAGTGCAAACATATTTGCCCTCTCGCTCGAATCAACATCGGCTTGAAGCAAAGCTCTCACGCCTGCGTCCTGAGCGCGCTGGATTACCTCGTCGCAACAGTCGGAATAGGCGGGATCGTAATTGTGAGTATGTGTATCAATAAATTGCATAATCTACAAATTTAAGCAATTTTGGGATTCACGCTGCAGCTTTGGAGCATGTCTATAAAAATAATGTCTGAATCTTGTAGTTTGGACGTGAGCTGTACCGTCTGCTGGTAGCTCAGATTGCATTCTCTGCATAGGGCGTCAATGCTGATTCCGCGGCGAGATTTGATGCATAGTGCGATCTCTATGAGTTTTTCCAACTCGGCAGGGCTGCTGTTATTAGAGAATTGCTCTCGCACAAGAATATCTATCTGATGGGTGCATCTTAGACTTGACGTGCCCAGACCTAGATTTTTAATGAGGAAGGGGAGGGAGGAGATTGGCTCTGCTGTCTTTTCCGAGAGGAGAAGATTGCATCCTTCAGAACATATATCATCAATGCGTCCCGGCAGAGCATAGACGTTGCGGCCATATTCGGCAGCAAGCCTTGCTGTAATCATCCCTCCACCCTTGATTTTTGATTCTACAAGGATGGTCGCTTCGGCGAGTCCTGCAATGATGCGGTTGCGCCTGATGAAATTTTGTGCCATTGCCGGAGTGCCGGGTGGATAGTCAGTTATGATTGCGCTTCCCGGCGAGCCGCATATCTTGTCGGCACAGACCGAGTGGCGTCGCGGATAGACTTCGTTGATGCCGACAGGACTGACGCCGATAGTAGGAAGCCCGAAGCTGAGCGAAGCGAGCTGTGCGCAGATGTCTGTTCCTATTGCTAACCCGCTGATAATGCAGGGTTTGATAGATGCTTCGCTGAGCGCGCGAACTATGCGGGTGCACCATTCCTTACCGTAATTGCTGAGGTCTCGCGTGCCGACTATCGCGACGCTCCTGTTGCCTCTGAATAGCTCAGAAGCGGCTGTCTGGCTTCTGATATACAGAATCAACGGGGCGTCTGGGCATTCGCGAAGCAGAGATGGGTAGGACTCGTCAAAAATGCTGATAATCTGATAGCCCTCCCTGGAGAGAAGATTGTATTCTTTCTCTGCTTTGTCAAGGCTCTGGTGATTTATGAGTTCTGCGTACTTGGTGTAAGGGCCAAATAGCTCCTTCAGCTCGTTATAGCTGAGCTCAAACAAGCTTTCTGTGCTGCCAAATCTATCAAGTAACTGATGGGAAAACTTCGGGTTGTTGCCGAAGATGTGATTGAGAGCGATGGCGCTCACAATAGAAAAAGTATCTTTGTCCATTTTTCATAGTTTTGGACAAAGATACTTAATTTAATGTATGTTTCAGCGTTTTAGATAATTAAAAGCGCGTCACCATATGGTCCGAAAAGATATCCTTCCTCGAGGGCTGTGTCGTAGGCCTTCTTGACGTTTTCATATCCGCCAAATGCTGAAATTGCCATCAGCATTGTAGACTCTGGACGGTGGAAGTTGGATACGACAGCATCTGGAATAGCATACTCATATGGAGGGAAGATAAACTTGTTTGTCCAGGCGTCATTGGCTCTGATTTCCTTTTCTGTGGTAACGTAGGTTTCTAGTGCTCTGATTACAGTCACGCCCACACCGCAGATCTTGTGTCCGCTCTTCTTGGTCTTGTTGATCTCTTCTGCAGCTTCTTCCGAGATTATAAATCTCTCTCCGTCCATCTTGTGCTTAGACAGATCTTCCACGTCTACTGTGCGGAAGTGTCCGATGCCCATATGAACAGTGATGAATGACTTCTCTATATCTTTGAGTGTCATGCGGTTGAAGAGCTCGCGGCTGAAGTGGAGTCCGGCAGCAGGGGCAGAAACTGCTCCTTCGTGCTTTGCATAAATAGTCTGGAACTCTTCAGCATCACGCTCGGTAACTTCCTCCTTTACCCACTCAGGTACAGGAGTCTTGCCGAGGGCAAAGAGAGCTTCCTTAAACTCCTCATATGGTCCGTCATAGAGGAATCTGAGAGTTCTTCCACGAGATGTAGTATTGTCGATAACTTCAGCAACCATGCTGTCGTCCTCGCCGAAATAAAGCTTGTTACCGATACGGATCTTTCTGGCAGGATCTACCACAACATCCCAAAGACGCTGCTCCTTGTTGAGCTCGCGGAGGAGGAATACTATGATGTCAGCACCGGTCTTTTCCTTTTGTCCGCAAAGTTTTGCGGGAAATACCTTTGTGTCATTGAAGACAAAACGGTCTCCCTTGTCAAAGTAATCAATGATATCTTTGAATTTGCGATGCTCAATCTCGCCGCTGTCTTTGTGAAGAACCATGAGCTTGCACTCGTCTCTCCACTGGATGTGTCCATCAACTTCTGGCATCAACTCTGTTGCGATGCGCTCCTGAGGAAGATCAAATCTAAACTGTGAAAGTTTCATAATAAAGAGTGAATATACTTTTTATATACGGACAAGCGATAAAAAAAGTTTCAACTAAACTTTGGCTTCTCTAAATACTTCAATAATTGAAGGATATGTGTTTTTTAGAAAAGGAGGAAGGCTTGACTTTGCAACCCATGCGGCCTTGGATATATCTTCTTCCCTCTGTGGGGTGAGGTCTACAGGATCGCTGTATAACATATCATACCAATAAGTGTGCTTCAGATGCCAGATATTGTTTCTATAGTAGCAGTGGTGAGTGATGCAGATAAGGTCGTTTAACTCAAGCTTGTCGATGCCTGTTTCTTCCTGGACTTCGCGCAGGGCGGTGATGGCGATATCTTCGCCGGGATCCCTATGCCCTTTAGGAAGGTCCCAGAGCCCATTTCGCTTGATCATGAGGAAATCGTTGCGTCGGTTGCGGACGAGTCCTCCGGCTGCATCTACTTCTTTAAATTCCGCACAGATCTTGCGGTACATCCAGGTAGTATCTTCGGTGGGAATGTATATGCGGCTCAGGGATTGGCTTGCCTCAAACATCGAAATCAGAGTATGGATGCTGATATCTTCTCCCATATGGAACTCGATGGAGTTAGGGTCAGATAGAGCCTCACAATTCGGCTCGCAGATAATGATGCAACGCCATTCAATATAAATCTTATACATAAGTACAAATATCGCTCTTTTTTGGTAACTTCGCACTTTCTTTAAAATGATTATTGTTTAAATATTTCAATATCGATTATGAAAAAGTTATTAGTGTTTATGCTTCCTCTTATGATGCTTTCTGCCTGTGGCCAGAGAGAAGAGAAGGTGCCAGGAATCAGCCTTGCAGATATGGATCTGACAACAGCTCCTGGTGTGGATTTTTATCAGTATGCCAACGGCGGTTGGATCGCTAACCACCCGCTTAAGCCTGAGTATGCTCGTTTCGGTTCATTTGATGTGCTCAGAGAGCAGAATGTCGAGAGACTCAACGAGCTTTTCTCGCAGATGTCAGAACTTACTCCTGAAGCAGGTACTGTCGATCAGAAAATTGTAGATCTTTATAAGCAGGGTCTTGACTCCCTCCGTCTCAATGAAGAGGGTGCTGCTCCTGTGAAGAAGTATCTTGACGGAATCTATCAGCTTGATTCAAAGCAGGCATTTGTCAAGAAGCTTGCTGAGCTCAACTTGATCGGTGAAGGCGGTTTCTTCGGTGTGGGCGTAGATGCTGACCTGATGAACAGCAAGA
>JAFNUQ010000180.1 GCA_017383945.1 Bacteroidales bacterium
ACTCTCAATGTAGGGTATGCCCGTCACAATGCAGACTGGAACTGGAAAGATGTGTACAGCCCCTTTGCAAGAATGTACTATGTGACCGAAGGGCGAGCCAAAGTGATCTTGGACAAAGACAACATAGAACTGCACAGCGGCAGGATGTACTTCATCCCCGCATTCACAAGACACAGTTACGAATGCAACGGCATCTTCGAGCACTACTACGTACACATCTACGAGGATGCGCGAAGTCATTATTCCCTGCTTGAAGATCTCAGCATGCCTTCCGAGCTTGAAGGAAGCGAAATGGACCTAATGTTGTTCCGGAGGCTATGTGAAATCAATCCGACAATGCACCTGTCCCAGTCAAACCCCATGTCATACGACAACCAGCACACCTTGATGCTCAACGTCGCCTTTAACAAGCAGCGCTCTCTGGACAAAAGACTTGAGAGTCGCGGGATTCTTCTGCTTCTGATGTCCAGATTCGTAAGCAGAGCTATCCCGGAATGCAGGGCTGAGGACGAGCGTATCCGACTTTGCATCTCTTACATACGCAGACATATATACGAGCCCATAAGCATCTCGGAACTCAGCGGAATTGCCCGGGTCTCCAAAGATCACCTTATCAGGCTATTCAAAAAAGAATGCGGAATGACACCGATAAAGCACATCAACCTCAAGAAGATAGAAAGAGCTCAACTTCTGCTCACGACAGAAAATATAGCTGTCAAGGAGGTTGGGTATCTGCTTGGCTTCTCAGACATTACCTACTTCAACAGGGTATTCAGAAACATTACAGGTATAAGTCCGACACAATTCCGTCAAGGGTATATAAAAGAGTAGTTCTCATTTACTCTGATCAATGAGCTTCTGAGCTACAATTGCTGCGGCATTGCCGACCATTTCAGCACAAGGACGCTTCTGGTAGTACTGCGCTGTGCGGTCTGAAGGTTCTGGCTTCTCCATAACCCCAGGAGGCAATCCAAGAAGCTCTCGACACACGATGCTGCCGCCATTGGCCTCGCGGAACTGAGCCGCAAACTCCTGCACAAGAGCATAGTTTTCCATCTTTGTCTTCTTATCAGTCCTATCCACCGCCGGACAGATGAAGCTGGCCATCATCACAGTGCCGCTGAAGGCACCGCATACCTCACGCAGACGGCCCATTCCGCCGCCAAATCCTGACGCGATGGTTGTGAGTAATTCTTTGCTTGAAAGATTATTATCTTCAAGAATATCTGCAAAAGTCAGCACAACAGCCTGACAACAGTTATATCCTTCCTTAAAGAGCTCAGTAGCTTGAGTTCTACGCTCTTCAATATTAAAATCTACAGGTAGCTTAATCATAGTCTTATCCAATAAATGATCTCATAAATGATGTATGTGGGATTTCCTTATCTGAGACAGGAGTAAAATAGTGCAGGAATTTCATCAGACGGTGCGCCTCGCTGTATTCTGGGCAATTCTTCGGCACGGTCACAAGGATGCGCTCTGCGTGAGCTCTGAGCACGGCAAATTCGATCAGATATGACGAATTAAACATCACGTCTGCATCCTCCTGATATGGGTAAATCCACTGCACTTCCGAGCGGCGCACGTTTGGCCAGGCAGAAATTGTCTCGCGAGCAGTGAATGCGCCCTTATTGAAATCGCGCACAATGCGTCTGAGAAGTCTGTTGTCGCTGGTCGGGATGCAGTTGTGGTCATCCAGCGAGATGCTGGTGATGGTATTGATGAATATGCGGAACTTCTCGCTCTCCGCTACCCTATCTGTGAGTCGCGGATTGAGGGCGTGAATGCCTTCGATGAGCAGAATCGAGCCTTCGCCTAGCTTCAAGCGCTTGCCGTTGAATTCGCGCAAGCCTGTAACAAAGTTATATTCAGGCACTTCTACCTCTTCTCCTGACATCAGCTTGAGCACGTCACTCTGGAGGTATTGGTGGTCTACAGTATCAAAATTGTCAAAATCAAACGACCCGTCCGGCAGCAGCGGAGTATCAAGGCGGTTGACAAAATAGTCATCAGTCGAGAAAGAAATCGGATGAAGACCGCAGGCCTTGAGCTGCACGGACAGACGCTTGCAGAAGGTGCTCTTGCCGCTGCTAGTAGGTCCTGTGATGAGCACCACCCTCACCTTGTCCGGAGAATTATGTCTTCTGTTGATTTCCTCAGCGATCTGCACGATTTTCTTTTCCTGTAGAGCCTCTGCAACCTGAATCAGGTCTGAAGCATTTCCATTCTGACAGGCAGCGTTGACGTCGCCGACATTTTGCAGACCCATAATATTGTTCCACTTGAGAGTCTCGGAAAGTATCTCAAATGTCTGGTCCTGCTCGACAAATGGCGCAAGGGCATCAGGATTGTGGCGATTAGGCACTCTCAAGAGCATCCCACCTCTGTAAGGGGTGAGTTCCCATACTTTGAGATAGCCGGAACTAGGCAGAAGCGCATCATAGTAATAATCTGCGGAATCGCCTAGAGTATAGTATGTTACAAATACATCCCCACAGGTCTGAAGAAGCTTG
>JAFNUQ010000181.1 GCA_017383945.1 Bacteroidales bacterium
ATATTTATCATCAAGGGGTTTTGGCTCCATAGAGAAGTCTTTACCGAGGATTCCGATCATATAGACAGGCGGGATGTCATATTTGTGCCTGTCGCCTCTCTCGCTGTGTATGGTATAGACTTTTGACGCATAGGAGACGCAACGTTTAAAGAAATTGTTCTGGCTATAACGCTGCATCTCTATGATGAAGGAAGTTCCGTCTTCGGCAGTGCATCTGAGGTCCAGTCTCACTGATTTGTTGGCCAGAGTAATTCCCGGAATTTCAGTAGTGGAGTATTCCAGGGAATGAATCTTCCTTCCTTCGGGGAGGATGGCATTGAGGAAGTCCATTACAACTTGTTTGTTAGCGGCGTCGCCGAAGACCGCCTTAAATCCGCCGTCAGTGAGGATGTCTACATAGCGGGCAGCTGCATAATCTGAAGTTCGCATAGTTAAAGGTATTAAAAATCTCCGGCAAGATAGGTCAAGAATATCTGCCGTGCAAGCAGTTGGGATGAAACCAAAAAAGATATTTCTCTTTTTAACTAAAGATATATTCTTTAGTCTACAAGGAGGTTGGCTGGTTTCACACCCAGGAAGCGGAAAGGCAGCTGACTCCAGGCGGGCGTAGTCGTCCGCGACCGACGACTCCAACTCAAGACGCTAGGCAAAGACCTCGCGGAGGACGGCGAGTGAACGGACGTTGATGGAGGATTCGCAGTGGAAACTCAGATACTTGAGGAGGATTTCCGCAAGCCTGTTTCTCTTCTGGCCATTCAACGGATAAAGCATAAACTCTGCAAAGCTGGCCCTGTGCAGGTCTCCCAAAACTCCATAATACTCTCCCGCAAACGGAGTCAAACCTTCCATCGACAGATCAAATCCAAGAGCTGTGCACAACTCCATCAGAAAGCGCAGATGATAATTGCTGAAGTCTTGATCAAGGGCATCTAGGGTCAAAATAGAATTGCAGGTCCACTCAAAAAGTCCGTCCTCGTGAGCTCCGTCCTTGATTGTGCGATAAAGGACCTCACTCATAAACAGACTCATCGTGTTTTTGGATATGTTTCCTCTCAATCCTGGAAGTGCGTGCTTCAAGCGGAAGTTGCGGACACGCCAAAGATCAGACTTGGGGTTCTCAATGACCTCAGCCTCAATAATATTAAGTGGAAGGAAATATGCGGAGTTGAGCTGTCTGGTCAGGCTCACGATAAAGCTCCTGCGACCCCAATCGCGACTCAGGCAATGGATCACCAGAGACTTCTCGCCCACCTTGGTGCTGGCAAGCACTATCAGCTCGGAGGAGACTACCATCTGCTAGGGATTCTCTCGCTTCTAAGAGCCTCTCTCAGTGCGTCATCATATCTCAAGCGCACCTTGATACCAGCTTCCTGGAAGTAATATCTCACCACGATTTCCTCTTCGATAAATGGTATGATCTCGTCCTTCTTCAGGCGCAGGAACTCCTCTTTCTCCATATTGATAGCATCCTCGAGTGCCTTGAGCTCGCTGCTCATAGCTTCAACCAGGCCATCCTTCTCAAGCTCCTGCTTCATTGTGTCAAACAAAGTCTTGGCAGAAGAACGATGGTCAAAATCCTTGGTCTTTGCAAACTCGATAAACTCCTCATAATCAGCGTCGCTGAAGTGGAATTCCTCTACGGCTGGGATGCTCTCGTGAGCACGCACATAATTCAGCGCATAGTCCTCAAAAATACCATAAGCCACAAGGGCAAATGTGATGCGGCTGTACTCCTTGTCGGTCAGGACAACATCCGGAGCGATACCGCCACCATCGCGCACGATGCGACCGTGAGCAGTTTTGAATTCGCTAGTGAGCGAATCCGGAATCTCCTTCACGCGGCCGTTCTCGTCTCTTGCTGAATAGTCAATCGCCTGCACGCAGCGGCCTGAAGGCGTATAATACTTGGCAGTAGTGACCTTTAACTCTCCGCCGTATGGAAGAGGGCGGATGCTTTGCACAAGTCCCTTGCCCACAGTGCGCCAACCCATAATGGTTGCTCTGTCCATATCCTGGAGCGATCCGGCAACGATCTCTGAAGCGGAAGCAGAACCTCCGTCTACAAGTACAATCAAAGGAAGATATGTATCTACCGGATCCTTGTCAGTCTTGATCACGTAGTTGCTCTTAGGGTCCTTGCCCTTTGCGGTTACAACCAGTGAGCCTTTAGGTAAAAAAATAGAAACGATGTCTGCTGCCTCATTGAGAAGACCGCCGCCGTTGCCGCGAAGGTCAAGAACAAGAGTCTTCATTCCCTCCTTTTTGAGGCGAATTACGGCATTTCTCACATCTTCAGCCACTCCGTCGGCAAAGCCGGTCTGGAGGATATAGCCGGTCTCCTTGTCAATCATCTGGGCAAACTCGACATCCGGAAGCTTGATCTTCTCGCGCACGATAGTGATATCAACTACCTCTCCGCTACGGATTTTCTTGACCGTAAAAACCACCTTGGTGTTAGGGTCTCCTTTCATCTTATCGCTGCACTGCTGTGAAGTCAGACCCACAACAGTCTCACCGTCGATTGCCATAATTTCGTCTCCACAGACAAGGCCGTATTTCTCTGCAGGGGAACCCTTATATGGCTCATTGATAACCACATGTCCGTTGACGTCAGGCTTGTAGATTACAGCGCCGATGCCGCCGTAGGTCTTGTGAACCAGCATCTGAAGGTCCTCGTTTTCTTCTGCAGGAATGTATACTGTATAAGGGTCAAGACCAGCAAGCATAGCGTCCACGCCAAGCCTCTCGATCCTGTCTACAGGCAAAGAGTCCACATAGGAGCGGTTGAGCTCCTGAAGCAGGGCGGTCTGAATCTCCACCCATTTGCCCATATTAAATTTCTTTGACTGAGCACCTGCGTTTAGTGAGATGCTCATTATAACCAAGAGTAGTCCAAAAATCCTTTTCATTCCGTAAAGATAGCAATTAAGATGCAAAGAGAAGCAAGCTCACGCCTCCCATTAATATAACAAGGTCAATAGCCTTATCCTTGATATTGTGTTCCTTAAATAGTATAGCTCCAAAAATGAATGTGATTACCACTGAGCTCCTTCTGATCATTGAGATGACTGAAA
>JAFNUQ010000182.1 GCA_017383945.1 Bacteroidales bacterium
CTTTTGACAAGGCAAACCGCACCTCTATCTCATCATACCGTGGTGTAGGCATAGAGCGCGGACTGCAGATGCTTGCAGATGTAAAGAGCAAGTGGGGTGTAAAGCTTATAACTGACATACACGAGGCTTGGCAGGCGGAGGTTGCTGGAGAAGTTGTAGATGTGCTACAGATTCCTGCATTTCTCTGCCGACAGACAGACCTTCTTGTTGCTGCGGCAAAGACCGGCAAGATTGTAAATATCAAGAAGGCTCAGTTCCTCTCTGGTGCTGATATGGTCTATCCTTATCAGAAGGCTATAGAGTCTGGTGCAAGCGAGGTTTGGCTTACAGAGCGCGGAAATAGTTTTGGATACAACAATCTTGTTGTAGACTTCCGAAATATTGCCGATATGCTTGCTATTGCTCCACGAGTAATTATGGATTGTACACACTCTGTACAGCGTCCAGGTGCTGCAGGTGGAAAGACTGGCGGCAACAGAGAGTTTGTGCCATCAATGGCGCTTGCTGCAAAGGCTTTTGGTGCTACAGGATACTTCTTTGAGGTACACCCTGATCCAGATAATGCACTGAGCGATGGACCAAATATGCTCTGCCTTGATAATCTTGAGAATGTAATCAAAACACTTTTATAATTATGGAGAAAAGACAACTGATACTCGATGTAGCTAAAGATGCGTTGCAGACAGAGGCTGATGCGCTTCTGAGAATCAAGAACGATCTCGGCGAGGAGTTTGTGCGCGCAGTTGAGAGAATTTTAGAGTGTAATGGAAAGGTGATTATGACCGGTATGGGAAAGAGTGGTCTTGTTGCAAAGAAGATTGCAGCGACACTTGCAAGTACCGGCACACCGAGCTTCTATATACATCCTGGAGAGGCATTCCACGGTGATCTGGGTATGATCTCAAAGGGGGATGTAGTCATTGCGCTATCCTACTCTGGTGAGACCGATGAGGTGCTAAAGATTGTACCATTTATACACGACAATGGCAACTGTTTAATCTCAATGACAGGCAACTGTAACTCGTCGCTTGCAAAGAATTCAGACATCCACCTCGATGTAAAGGTTGAGCGTGAGGCTTGCATACTTCACCTTGCACCGACAACATCAACTACAGCACAGCTTGCTATGGGAGATGCACTTGCCTGCTCGCTGATGAAGGTGAGAAACTTTACATCTATGGACTATGCTCGTCTGCACCCAGGTGGCAGCCTTGGCCGTCGTCTGCTTATGACTGTGGGTAATGTTATGCACCGCACAGACCTACCTATTGTAGATGAAAGTTGCTCTGCAACAGAGATGATTCAGCGCATCTCACAAGGAGGTCTTGGACTTATCATTATCTGCCGCGATAGTGAGATTCTGGGTATTGTCACAGATGGAGATGTTCGTCGAGCAATGGAGAGCAAGCAGGCTGAGTTCTTTAACATCCACCCAATGGATATTGCCAGCACATCGCCAAAGATGATTGCTCCAGAGGAGAAGCTTATTGAGGCAGAGAAGATGATGACTCGCCACAAGATCAACTCACTACTTGTTGTAGATAGCAACAAGCATCTGGTTGGTGTAATTCAGATTTACGACATTAAACTATAACCTAAAAACAACTAACTATGGGCTTTCTAACACCTCCGGCAA
>JAFNUQ010000183.1 GCA_017383945.1 Bacteroidales bacterium
CATCTACGACGCCAAGCAGAGACCGTCTCAGGTGCAGACGCAGTATGCAGACGGAGGTTCACTTGTCGAGAGCTACAGCTATAACTTCGCTGATGAAGTCATCGCTTCTACCCTCAGCAGCACTCAGGCCGGGGTCACCTCTGTGCTCAGCAGCACATACGCCTATGACATCCGAGGGAGGATGACAGCCGGCACCGAGGCCCTGACCGTCGGAGGGGTGTCTAAGGGCAGCATCTCCACTCAGTATGGCTACGATGCCCTCGGCAGACCACAAAGCAAGGCGGCCACAGCCGGTGGCGGCACGGCGCTCGCTTCCTCTTCGGGATACACCCTGCAGGGATGGATAAACAGCCACAGCGTGACTAAAGGCGGAGCGGCACTCTTCTCGCAGACCCTCCACTACGACAATAATCCTTCGCTCTCGGGAGTCAGTCCTCTGTATTCAGGCCTGATAAGCGGCAGGACTGAGTCCTGGTCCTTTGGAGCGAGTGTGACAGAGGGCTTTGCCTATGACTATGCAGCAAGACTCTCCAAGGAGATAAAGGGTGGAGTCACATCTAACTATGCCTACGATGCCAGGGGCAACCTCAGCTCAGAATCGGGTGCAGAAGGATCGAGGACCTACAGCTATGTCGGCGACAGACTCGCTTCGCTCATCCGCAGTGCAGGAGGCACCAGCACCTTCACTCACGATGAGCACGGAAGGATGACCTACGACGGTCTGGCGGGGCTCAATATAAGTTACAACCACGAGGACTTGCCGTCGAGCATCAGCGAAGCCTCAGGGGTGAAGGTCAGCTACAGCTACCTCTCCGACGGCACCAAGCTCAGCGCTCTGAAGCCAAATGGCGAAGGGCTTGTCTATCGGGGACCATTTGTCTACAGGAGAGGATCAGGCGGAGCATTGACCTTTGAGAGCGTCAGCGCGGAGGAAGGTAGACTGAGCTCTGCCGGGGAGATGCTTTATGTCGAGGACTACCTCGGCAGCGTGAGGGCTGTCGTCAGCGGTGCGGGTGGCACGCTTCTCGAAGCCTCAAACTACAGCGCCTTTGGTACAAGAGCCCAGGCGCCATCGGCACCGCTCGGCACAACACCGGCAGGCATCACCCTCAGAGACCACTACACCGCCCAGGAAGACCAGGCTCCGGACTTTGCAGTGCCTTATACTGACTTCGGAGCAAGGCAATATAATGTAGGACTCCGCCGTTGGATGACCCCGGACCCTCTCTCAGAGAAGTACTATGGCATCTCGCCTTATGCTTTCTGCAACAATAGTCCTATGGTATTTGTGGATAGGGATGGTAGGGATTGGTATTCATACAATTTACCTTTACCAAATACAGACGAGACTCAAACGCATCTAACAGCTTATAAGTGGACTAATGCAACATCACAAAACGAATTGGATAATTTAGGCATCAAAGGGACATACTTAGGAAAAGCTGTTGTAGTTTTTGATGGATATTATGATGAAAAGCTCGGGGAAGATGAGACTTTAACCGGCAAAGGGGCTAAAACTGCTAAAGTTACAGTTTATGGGCCTAAAAGTGCAGATGATATTGCTTATTATACAGGCTTTACTATGAGTTCAGATCCATCATTATTTGGCGTCGTTGACAATGGGACTTATACTGTCAATAAGACAATAACTCTTGGACCTTATGACTCTACTTGGAAGATTAACTATGATGTTCCTGCTCTGAACAACTTCAACCCAGCTTATCCAAATCGAAACCCCGCCTACTTAAATGGTGTATATATACACCGCAATAATATAGATGGGTTCACTGGGACATTTTATTCTGAAAAGAAACAAAGAATAGCAGGAGTATCAGAAGGTTGTCTAATAATATCTTCGGAACATTGGAACAAATTCCACAATCAATTGGCTGGAATTAAAACATATATAATGCTAATCAATAGAAAATAAAATATGAAAAGAATATATTGCTTATTATTAATTATAATTCTAACAAATGCTTGTAATGGTTATAGCTACAAAGGGCATTGTCTATTGATACCTCGACACAAGGAAATCCCATTATTCAAATCACCAAAAGCGATTACAAAGATTGATTATATCATAAATGATACAATCAATGAAGATTACCCTTTAATTTCCATAGCAGAGATTGTTGATAGCATGGCGCTGA
>JAFNUQ010000184.1 GCA_017383945.1 Bacteroidales bacterium
CCTGAAGAAGTCAGCATTGCTGCCACTCCACCCTCGAGCTGACAGATCTTATCTGCAACGCAATCATTGGTCGGATTCTGCAGACGGGTGTAAAAATAGCCCGGAGCTTTCAGGTCAAAAAGGTCGGCCATCTGCTCGCTTGTATCATACTTAAAAGTAGTGGATTGATAGATTGGGAGAACCCTTGGCTCTCCTTTGCTAGGCTGCCAGCCGCCTTGTACACAGATTGTGTCTGGATTATACTTCTTCATACTTCCTTCTATTAGATAATTGCGCAAATTTAAAGAAATTATTCCTATCTTGTCACGAATGTAGAAAAATAACAAAATACAAGATATGAGCACTAAATATCAATGGCAATTCTATTCTCTTGGAGGAGTTCCAAGAGTAAAAATCTCTACAGGTGAGGATATTGCGCACCTCGGTGAACTCGACCAGAAATTATGGACAGCATTGAGTTGTCCTACTGCAGATCTGCAGATGGATCCTATTACTCTAGGTTTTCTTGATACTGATGCCGACGGAAAAATCAGAGTGGCAGAAGTTGTGGCAGCAGCACAATGGCTTACTTCGGTGATCAAGAACAATGATAGTATCCTCGAGGGTGCTAGCGTTCTTCCTTTAGAGCAGATCAATACAGAGAATCCAGAGGGTGCGGCTCTTTATGCTTCCGCTAAGCAGATTCTTGCCAATCTTGGCCAGGAGAAGCAGGAAATTACGATTGCTGAAGCTTCTGACAGTGTGGCAATCTTCAAAGGCTCCAGGTTCAATGGCGACGGTATTGTCACTGCTGTGTCTTCAGACGATCAGGAAATCAAAGATCTTATTGCAGTAATTGCACAGAAGATAGGTTCAGCAACTGACCGTAGCGGAGAAGCAGGCGTGGGTGCCGAGCAGATAGAGGCGTTTTATGCAGCACTTGGCGAATATGCCGCTTGGAAGGAAGCAGAGGAGGCAAATAAAGAAGCAATCTTCCCATATGGCGACAATACTGCTGCCGCTCTTGCAGCAGTCGAGGCAGTAAAGGAAAAATTTGCAGACTTCTTTATGCGCTGCAAGATCGTTGCATTTAACAGCAATGCCAATGCAGCTGTAGATGTGCCGCTTGATAAGATTGCCCAGTTGAGCGCAGGATCGCTCGCAGGCAGCTGTGATGAGCTTGGCGCATTGCCGATAGCTCAGCCAAACCCTGAAGGAAAGCTTCCTCTTGATGCGGTCAATCCGGCTTGGCACTCTGCAGTAGCGGCAATTCAGAAGCTTGTTCTCTCGGTAGATGCTCCTGATGCAAAGTATATAACAGAAAGCCAATGGAGCAAGATATGCTCTCGCTTTGATGCATACACAGCTCACCTTGCAGCAAAGAAAGGTGCAGCAGTAGAGGCTCTTGGACTCGATGCTGTAAAGGCTGCGATTGCTGCTGACCGCAAGGCGGACCTTCTCTCACTTGTTGAGGAAGATAAGGCTCTTGAAAAGGAGTCTGCCCAGATAGATGCAGTCAAGAAACTGATGTATCTCTATAGGGATTTCTACAAGTTCCTTTGCAATTATGTCGTTTTCTCTGATTTCTATCAGAGAGGAGTCAAGGATAGAGCCATTTTTGAGATTGGACAACTATATATAGACCAGCGCTGCTGTGATCTTTGTATCAAGGTGACAGATATGGGCAAGCACGCGGATATGGCTAAGCTCAGCGGAATGTTCCTCATCTACTGCAAGTGTACATCAAAGACCAAGGCGCAGACTATGGATATCGTAGCCGTAATGACTGATGGAGATATCAGCGATCTTCGTGCCGGCAAGAACGGAGTGTTCTATGATCGAGATGGAAACGATTGGGATGCAGTTGTTACAAAGGTGGTTGACAACCCAGTCAGCATCAAGCAGGCTTTCTGGTCTCCATATCGCAAGTTCTGGGAATTCTGTGTGGGCATCATCAATAAGTCTGCCGCTGATAAGGATGCAAAGATGATGAAGGATATGCAGGCAAAGGCTTCGGCAGTTGCTGCTAATCCACCTGCTGCAACTCCGGCTCCTGATGCTGCCGCAGCTAAACCACAAGCATTTGATATCGCCAAATTTGCAGGTATTTTTGCTGCCATCGGCATGGCAATCGGATATATCGGTCAGGCACTGACTACACTGATCACAGGCATTGCTGCCACTCCTTGGTGGGGGCTTCTTCTTGCGATTGCGGGCATCATGCTGGTAATCTCAGGCCCTTCTTGCTTTATCGCCTGGAGTAAGCTGCGTCAGCGCAATCTTGGCCCTGTGCTCAATGCCAATGGCTGGGCAATCAACTCTCGCGTGCTTGTAAATATCCTCTTCGGTGGCAAGCTTACAACTGTAGCCAAGTATCCAAAACTTAGAATGCCGGATCCATATATCAAAAAGACTCCGACTTGGAAGAAGGTGCTTGTCTGGAGCATCGTGGTCATCGCTATTGTTGCTGTTGCAGGATATTTTATCGCTAAGCACTGTTTTGACTACACAATCAACATTTTCTAATATGAAAAAGATTTTAATCGCTTTAACTGTAAGCGCTATGGCATTTACATCTTGTAAGCAGTCTGAGACCGTGGATGCGACTCAGGCAGTGCTTGATAATATTGCAGCTCGCACTAGTGTGCGTGCCTACACTTCAGAGCCTGTCCCTGATGAGATGGTGGAGACTCTTCTTCGCGCAGCGATGGCGGCTCCTTCTGCTATGAATCGTCAGCCTTGGGAGTTTGTGGTTGTCAACGACAGGGCAGTGCTTGACACTCTTGCCGGCAAACTTCGCTATGCAAAGATGCTGGTTCAGGCTCCACTTGCTATCGTTGTGTGTGCAGAAACTATGATTACCCATAGAGATGGTTCTCAGAGTGAGAACGGTCTTTGGGAGCACGATGCTTCTGCTGCAACTCAGAATATTCTCCTTGCAGCCAAGGCCCTTGGTCTTGGTGCAGTGTGGACGGCAGCATCGGATTCTGAGAGAGCGTCTGTTGTAAAGGAGGCTCTCAATATTCCGGGAACCATTATGCCTTTGTGCGTGATTCCAATCGGTTTTCCTGCCGAGGATCCTGAGCCGAAGGACAAGTGGAAGCCAGAGAAAATCCACTATAACAAGTGGTAAATAAATAATTTGCTATCCTAAAAAATATTCCGTACATTTGCGGGCTCTTTTCAATGTAGGAAAGAGGATCGTTAAGTTTAATTATTAATTTTTTGCTAAGATGGCTGAATATTTAATGCCTGAGAAGAAGCAAGAGATTTTCGCGAAGTACGGAAAGTCTAATAAGGACACCGGCTCACCAGAGAGTCAAGTTGCTTTATTTTCCTACCGTATCGCTCACCTTACTGAGCACGTGAAGAAGAACAAGAAAGACGTTGTTACTCGTCGTTCACTCCTTCGCCTTGTAGGTAAGAGACGTCAGCTTTTGGATTACCTCCAGAAGATCGACATCGAGAGATACAGAAGCATTATCAAGGAGCTCGGTCTCCGTCGATAATCCCAAGATAGGAAAGACTTAGGGATGGCTGCATGCAAGCCATCCCTTTTTTGAAGAAAAGAAGACGTAAAGAAATAGAAATGAACATTATTAACAAAACAATCAATCTCCCTGACGGACGTGTGATCGAGATTGAAACCGGTAAACTCGCCAAGCAGGCAGCCGGTTCAGCCGTAGTAAAGATGGGTGGCACTATGCTTCTTGCCACAGTTACAGCAGCTTCAGAAGTAAAAGAAGGCACAGACTTTATGCCTTTGACTGTAGATTATAAAGAGAAATTCTACGCAGCAGGCCGTTTCCCAGGCGGTTTTATGAAGAGAGAAGGTAAAGCAAGTGACTATGAGATCCTCATCTCTCGCTTGATTGACCGTCCTATCCGCCCTCTCTGGCCAAGCGACTTCCACCTTGAGGTGTTTGTCAATGTAACCCTTATCTCAGCAGAGAAGGATGTTCAGCCTGATGCACTCGCAGGCCTTGCAGCTTCTGCAGCGCTTGCAACATCAGACCTTCCATTTGGTGGTCCAATCTCAGAGGTGAGAGTGTGCCGCATCGGTGGAGAGTTTGTAATCAACCCTAACTTCAGCCAGATGGTTAACTGTGACCTCGATCTTATGGTTGCAGCAACAGAAGAGAACATCATGATGGTTGAGGGTGAGATGAACGAGGTGAGCGAGAGCGTAATGCTCGAGGCAATCAAGTTTGCTCACGAGGAGATCAAGAAGCACTGCCGCGTTCAGAAGGAGTTGATGGCAGAGCTTGGAACAGACGTAAACAAGAGAGATTATCCTCACGATGAGGAGGATGAGGATCTCAAGAAGGCCATCCACGATTTCTGCTATGACAAGTGCTATGCTCTTGCAAAGTCAGCTAAGCCGAAGTCAGAGCGTGCAGAAGGTTTTGCTGCTATCAAGGAGGAGTTCCTTGCTACACTCAGCGAGGAGGATAGAGAGGCTAAGGCATTCCTTGTGAGCCGCTACTATCACGCTGAGGAGAAGGAGGCAATGCGTAATATGATTCTTGATGAGGGTGTGCGTCTTGATGGTCGTGTGTGCACTCAGGTTCGCCCAATCTGGTGTGAGGTAAACTACCTCCCTTGCGCTCACGGTTCAGCAATCTTCACTCGTGGTGAGACTCAGTCTCTTGCTACTGTAACCCTCGGTACTAAGATGGATATGAAGGAGACTGATGAGGTTCTTATCCAGGACGATCAGCAGTTTGTTCTTCACTATAACTTCCCTCCATTTGCAACCGGCGACGCTCGTCCACAGAGAGGTGTTGGCCGTCGTGAGATTGGTCACGGCAACCTTGCACTCCGTGCTCTCAAGCCAGTGGTGCCAGTGGCTCCAGAGAACCCATATGCAGTGAGAGTCGTTTCTGAGATTCTTGAGTCAAACGGCTCATCATCAATGGCTTCAGTGTGTGGCGGTTGCCTTGCACTTATGGATGCCGGTGTGAAGATCAAGAAGCCTGTAGCTGGTGTTGCAATGGGCCTTATCACAGACGAGACTCGTCCAAACGAGCGCTATGCAATCCTTACAGATATCCTTGGTGATGAGGATCACCTCGGAGATATGGACTTCAAGGTGACAGGTACAGCAGACGGTATCACAGCAACTCAGATGGACATCAAGGTGGACGGTCTTTCATATGACGTTCTTGAG
>JAFNUQ010000185.1 GCA_017383945.1 Bacteroidales bacterium
GGAGTGGAATCTAGACTATACAAAATACCAATTTTTAAGTATTGTCATAAAAGGTCGGGTGCAGTAATTTTGCATCCGATTTTTATGATAATAACAGTTAGTAGATATATGAATACAAAATTCATGATGGTCGGGATCGCATTGGCTGCAATCCTGATATCTTCAAATCTTTCTGCTCAAAATCATGAGCATTCTCACAATCACGGCCACGGCCACAATCATCGTAGTGACAACAAGGAAGCAAGTGTATATGGCCACGTCATTAATAGACAGACAGGAGAGCATGTGCCTTTTGTCTATGTCTCATTGGTGGGTACTACCATAGGTACCACTACCGGCGATGCGGGACATTATTTCCTTGAGCATCTTCCTGAAGGAGAATTTGTTATCCAGGTTGGAGGTGTGGGTTACAAAACAATCTACAAGGAGGTTAGGGTCAGAAAAGGAATTGACCTTGAAGTAAACTTTATGATAGAAGAGGACAATGTCCTTCTTGACGGCGTAGTTGTATCTGCCAACAGAAGCGAGACAACCCGTATGATGGCCCCTACCCTTGTCAATGTTATCGGTATGGACACCTTCAACAGAGTCAATGCCGTTTCTGTCTCGCAAGGTCTGAATTTCCAGCCGGGCGTACGCGTGGAGAATAATTGCCAGAACTGCAGCTACCAGCAGGTGCGCATCAACGGCCTCGACGGCCCGTATACGCAGATCCTTATCGATTCGCGTCCGATATTCAGCTCCCTCGCCGGTGTCTACGGCATTGAGCAGCTTCCAGCGAATATGATTGACCGTGTGGAAGTTATGCGCGGCGGCGGATCTGCTCTCTTCGGCTCTTCGGCAATCGCCGGCACAATCAACATCATCACCAAGGAGCCGCTTCGCAATTCGGCATCATTCTCTCACACTCTCAACAGCATCAACGGCACTTCTGCGCTTGACAATATCACTGCGCTTAATGCCTCGATTGTCACAGACGACAACAAGATGGGCTTTGCGGTGTTTGGCCAGAATCGCGAGAAGGACGGATATGATCACGACGGCGACGGATTTACCGAACTCACAGAGATGAGCGGCCAGACCCTCGGAATGCGCGGATACATCAAGACCGGCATCTATAGCAAGGTTACTGGCGAATATCACCATCTCCAAGAATATCGCAGAGGCGGAGATAATCTGCACCTTCCTCCTCACGAGGCGATGATCGCGGAGCAGGTGCGCCACAGCATCAACACCGGCTCGCTGAAATATGACTGGTTTGGTGCGGGAATGGCGCAGCATCTGAGCCTCTTTGCTTCGCTTCAGCACATCGACCGCGAGAGCTACTACGGCGCGGGAATGGATCCAAATGCCTACGGACAGACCAATGACCTCACTTGGGTTGTCGGAGGACAGTATGTGCATAAGATGGACAATTGCCTGTTTATGCCGGCTGACTTCACAATAGGCGTAGAGTATAATCAGGACCATCTTGAGGATAATATGTGGGGATATAACCGCATGACAGACCAGATGGTTAGAATCGGAAGCGTATATGCCCAGAACGAATGGAACAACGAGACCTGGAGCTTCCTGCTGGGAGGCCGTCTCGACAAACATAATCTGATTGATAATCTGATTTTCAGCCCAAGAGCAAACCTCAGATATAATCCTAATGAGCATGTTAACCTTCGCGCAAGCTATTCCTACGGCTTCCGTGCTCCACAGGCCTTCGATGAGGATCTACATATTGATAATGTGGGCGGTATAGTGTCCATGATCCGTCTTGCAGATGGCCTCCGTGTTGAGAAATCACAGAGCTTGAGCGTCTCTGCAGACCTTTATGAGAGCTGGGGTGACTGGCAAGGAAACCTCTGTCTAGAGGGTTTCTATACCGATCTTGATGATGTGTTTGCTCTCACTGAAATCGGTGTCCAGAACGGAGTGCTCATCAAGGAGCGTCGCAATGAGTCGGGTGCAAGGGTGTTTGGTGGTAACTTTGAGGGCAAGCTCGCCTACAAGGATCTTTTCCAGTTCCAGGGAGGCGTCACAGTACAGCGCTCTCTCTACAAAGAAGCTCACGCTTGGGCCGAAGATGTGGAAGCTGTGACTCAGATGTTCAGGACCCCTGATCTCTATGGCTACTTTGTGACCTCATACACTCCTGTCAAAGAATTTATGCTCTCTTTGAGCGGCACATATACAGGAAGTATGCTTGTTGAGCACCACGCCGGATTTATCGCAGAAAATCGCACAGAGAAGACTCCTGATTTCTTTGATATGAACCTAAAGGCATCTTATGATTTCCACGTCTATAATAATATCATCCTGCAGTTAAATGCAGGTGTGCAGAATATCTTCAATGCCTTCCAGAACGACTTTGACCAAGGTCCTGATCGCGACTCCGGTTATATCTATGGTCCTTCCTCTCCAAGAAATTTCTATTTCGGCGTTAAGATCAGCTATTAAATTCTTTACAAAGGTGTAAAGATTCTTTACATATCAATGATGTGCCTGACTTGTGCAAGTGTCTGCAAGTCAGGCACTTTTGTTTCTTGGCACGGGTGATGTTGTAATCTTGAGCGATAACGCAAAATAGATTATGAAAAAAACATTAAGCATACTTCTGATCTTGATATCTTCAAGCGTCGCCTTTGCGCAGCGACAAGCCTCTCTTGACGAGGTGATCAGTATCGCCAGACACCAGTCTGTGGAGGCTTTGGAGGCTCGCCAGGCCTTTATCTCCACCTATTGGGCATACCGCTCCTACCAAGCCAGCAGACTCCCCTCAGTCTACCTACAGGGTAATTTGATGAACTTTGACCGTTCGCTCACACTGCTTCAAAATCCTGACAACGGAAGCCTCAATTATGTGAGCTCCAACAATCTTCAAAACGGAGTCGGTCTGCAGATCAATCAGAATATCACATTTACCGGCGGTACTCTGTCGGTCTCTTCTGACCTTTCTCGCATCGATCAGTTTGGCGGCCCAAAGAGCTTGACATGGTATTCAAGACCTATCACTGTGTCCTATTACCAGCCGCTCTTTACATATAACCAGTTTAAGTGGGATAAGAAGATAGAGCCTCAGGCCTACGAGAAAGGCAAGCGTGACTACCTCGAAGCGATGGAAGGTCTTACAATCAATGTGGTCAATGCCTACCATAGGCTGCTTCTCGCCAAGATGAACAACGACATCAGCAAGAGCAATTTTGAAAACTCGGGCAATATGCTCAAGATTGCCGCAGAGAGACTTCAGCTTGGCGATGTGACCAAGGCTGACTACCTCCAGCTTGAGTTGCGCATGCTCAACGACAGCATTGCTATCAACGAGACAGCTGTCCAGGTGAGAGAGGCCCAGATGGCGCTCAACTCACTTCTTGGCTATGACGAGTCCTACGAAATCGTCCCGCAGATTGACTCGGAACTCCCTGATATTCAGATGGATTATGATCTTGTGATGATGAAGGCATTGGCCAACTCCAGCTTCCGCATCGATCAGGAGCTTAGCCTGCTCAATGCAGAGTCTTCGCTTGCTCGCGCCAAGGCATCAAGAGGCTTCTCATTTGCGCTGAATGCGCGATTTGGCATGTCGCAGACCGGCTCAAGTCTTCCCGCTGCCTATAACAATCTTCTGGATCAGGAAGTGGTCGGAGTGACCTTCAGCATCCCGATATTCGACTGGGGTCTAGGCAAAGGCAAGGTGGAAAAGGCCAAGGCGGCACAGGCAGTGGTTAAAGCTCAGGTTGAGCAGTCCACCAATGATCACAGACGACAGATGTTTACTGCTGTCAGCCAGTTTAATAATCAGAGACAGCAATGTATGGTATCGCAGAGAGCGATGAAGATTGCCGCAGAGAGATATGAGCTCACAATGCTCCGCTTCAAGGAAGGCAATGCCAGCGTCACAGACCTGAATATGGCCCAGACAGAAAATGACAGCGCTCTGCGCCAGTATATCGGTGATGTCAGCAATTTCTGGATCTACTACTACAGCCTTCGCCAGAGCACATTGTATGACTTCATCAAAAACGAAGATATTGAAATTGATGTAAACGAGATGATATTATAATTATGGATAGACCGATTGAAAAGAAAAAAGGCATAGCCCTCGCATTTACTAGTAAAGCACTGCCATATTGGTTTGGCCTGCTGGTTGCTGCTCTCATCCTCTGGCTCATTTTCAGAGACAACTCCAGCACGCTGCGCGTCAATGCCGACACGCTTTCCATCAGCGAAGTGACTTCTGGCGAATTCAACGACTACATCCGCATCAGCGGACAGGTGCACCCGATGACCACCATCCAGCTTAGCCCGCGCGAAGCCGGAATCGTCGAGGAGATAGTGATAGAGGAAGGCTCACAGGTCAAAGCCGGTGATGTGATCATTCGCCTGAGCAATGATGACCTTGACCTTGAGATACTTAACTCTGAAGCCAATCTCGCAGAGAAGGAAAATGCCCTGCGCAATACAATGATCCAGATGGAGCAGGACAAGATGCAGCTCAGCCTCAATATCCTCGAGCTTGAGACAGAGGTCAACCGCAAAGGACGTACCCTTGAGTCACAAAGACGACTCTATAATGAAGGCCTGATCGGCAAGGAGGAATATCTGCGCTCGGCAGAAGATTATACCCTCTTCTCCAAGAAACTCGAAGTTACTCTCGCTCGAGCTGAGCAGGACAGCCTTTACAGGACAGTGCAAATCGATCAGATGGAAGAGAGCCTCAAGAACATGAGAATCAATATGCAGAGGATACGCAATAGGAAGGACAACCTCAACGTCAAAGCGCCTATTGATGGAGAGCTAGGTCTTCTGGATGTGGTGCTCGGACAGTCAGTCGGCAACGGATCAAAGATCGGTCAGATCAATGCAGTCGGTAGTTATAAGATTGAAGCTCAGATAGATGAGCATTATATTGATAGAGTTTCTTCTGGGCTGACAGCGACCTTTGAGCGTCAGAACGAGACATACGATGCGGTCATTCGCAAGGTTTACCCTGAGGTCCGTGGTGGCAAATTCCAGGCAGATTTCCGCTTCAGCGGTGAGCAGCCGGCAAATATTCGCACAGGCCAGACCTACTACCTCAACCTGCAGCTCGGTCAGCCTGAGAGCGCAGTGCTCATCCCGCGTGGCACATTCTATCAGAAGACTGGTGGCAAATGGATATATGTAGTGGCTCCGGATGGAGGAAAAGCTGTGAAGCGTGAAATCCGCATCGGTCGTCAGAACCCGCAGTTTTATGAAGTCCTCGAAGGTCTTGAGCCTGGTGAGAAGGTCATCACTTCCGGATATGACAATTTCGGCGATAATGAAGTATTGGAATTTTAAAATATAAATAAAATAGTATTATGATTACAGTAACAAATCTCAGCAAGGTTTTCCGCACAGAGGAAATCGAAACAACCGCACTCAACAAAGTTTCATTTGAAATCAAGGATGGCGAGTTTGTCGCAATCATGTGCCCATCAGGATGTGGCAAGTCTACCCTGCTCAATATCCTCGGACTTCTTGACAATCCGTCAGAGGGAAGTTATATGCTTCTTGGTCAGGAAGTTGCTCAGCTCAAAGAGAAGGATCGCACTAAGTTCCGCAAGGGCAATATCGGTTTTGTGTTCCAGAGCTTCAACCTCATCGATGAGCTCAATGTATATGAAAATGTAGAACTTCCCCTCCGCTACCTCAACATCAGTGCTTCAGAGCGCAAGGCTCGTGTGACTGAGATGCTCAAGCGAATGAATATCAGCCATCGTGCCCAGCACTTCCCTCAGCAGCTCTCTGGAGGCCAGCAGCAGCGCGTCGCCATCGCACGTGCAGTCGTGTCCAATCCTAAGCTGATCCTCGCCGATGAGCCGACAGGTAACCTCGACTCAAAGAATGGCAAAGAAGTGATGGACCTCCTCACCGAACTCAACAAGGAAGGCACAACTATCGTGATGGTAACCCACTCACAGAAGGACGCTTCGTGCGCTCAGAGAGTGGTGAATCTCTTTGACGGCGAGATCGTCAGCGACGTCAAGAACGAACTTTAGATTGAGATGCCCGATTAGGTCGGGCATGACGAAACAGTCATCCCCGGCTCCGACCGGGGATCTCCCTAACAACTAGACACTTAAAGAAACACGTTTTTTTTATCAATGAAAAGTTACCTGAGATTCTTATCAAGAAACAAGCTGTACACCGCGATCGAGGTCGTGGGATTGAGTCTTGCACTGGCGTTTGTCATTCCGATGATCAATGTCGTGGCGGACAAATACGCGAGATCGCGTGCACATGAAAGATATGAGGATATATACGCTGTAGGATATCTTGGAAACTTGTTTACAGAAGTCAATTTCGGAGATTACCTGAAGGAGAGCATCCCGGAAATTGAAAGGAGCACTTCTGCGATGTTAGGTCCACGAAGCATTGTAGATAAGGACTTCTTCTATTTCTTCCCGTTTGAGTTCGTGGAAGGTGACGAATCTTTTCTGGATTCGAGGGA